>JBBREG010000335.1:0-1557 GCA_038203125.1 Chitinophagales bacterium | reverse complement strand
AAATGGACAGATGGAGGCATTTGTAGCCAGACCCATACATCTGCAAAAATATCCTGCAGTAGTTGTGCTTCACGAAAACAGAGGGTTGACACCTCATATCATAGATGTGACATTGAGGACTGCCAGAGCGGGTTTTCTGGCAATTGCTCCTAATGCATTAGCAGTTTTAGGTGGAACCCCTGCAAATGAAGACGATGCTAGAAAGCTATTCCAAACCATCCAACAAGAGTATCATCAAGAGAATATGTTACGTGTTTTTCCCGAGATTTATAATAGAAATGATTATAGTGGCAAGATAGGTTGTGTTGGTTTTTGTTGGGGTGGTGCTATGGCAGGAACACTAGCAGCTCTGGAACCTACATTGAGTGCAGCTGTCGTTTTTTATGGTAGCCAACCAAGCTCAGAGAAAATATCTAATATAAATGCTGCCCTTCAGTTACACTATGCTTCATTGGATGAGCGAGTGAATGCGGGTATCGCTGTTTTCATTAATGTTTTAGAAACGTACAACATTCGTTATGAAATGTATATGTATGAAGGGGTCAATCACGCATTCCACAATGATACATCTATTAGCAGGTATGATGAATCTGCAGCCAAGTTAGCTTGGGGTAGAACTATTGATTTCTTGAAAATTCATTTGAATGATTAGGACAAGTATTGATAAAACAGCGTCAGTTCGACGACTTTAAGGATTGAGTTTTTAGAAGTAACCTAAAATTTATTTGTAACATAAAACCATTGTGTAAACAGTCATTTTTTAACGGCGTATCTGCCAAGGCGGAAAGAAAATACCTAAGATGTTCACCTGCTGGTAGGCAGGCAAGCTACAAGTTTGATAATTGATAAATGATAATTGAATATCCTTCTGCGCAAATCCTTGCCTGCCGGCAGGCAGGTGCGGGAAAAACTATTGTCTATCATAAGATTAATTCATCGAACTCACGTTAATATACAGCTTATCAGCTATCTATTTATAAGAATGTGCATCAACCTGAAGTTTGAGAATTTCTATCTCTCTTGGTGTCAAACCAAAATAAATCCTGTCATTAATATGATCATCTGATTTAATAAGATCCAATACTTTCCTAGCCACTTCCGGACTCATCGGCACTCCATTATCCATTACAAAATAACCACCATTCCGAATCCTATTGAAATTATCGAGAATGAAACCCCTGTTTTTTAATACTTTTTTACACTTTATAGAATATGTTGACAAACAATCCTTTGGATTTATTTACTCGTTCATGACATTTAGCTGTGGTGGTTTTCTAAAACCCGATCTGATTTCATATGCATGTGCAATCTTAAGTAAATTTGATTCTGAACCCGATTGACCGATGAATGTCAATCCTGTAGGTTGCCCATTATCTTTATATCCCATAGGTACTACAATACAAGGATTGAAACCAAGTGCTGCATATGCAGCGTGTTGATTGTCTATAGATACAATGGCATCCAAATTCTCCTCCCAAGCCGATTTAAAAAATCTCTTTCCCTTTTCTAATAAGTCTTTTTTGATCTGCTCTACATAGGTAATATTCGTTTTATCAT
>JBBREG010000334.1:0-2244 GCA_038203125.1 Chitinophagales bacterium | reverse complement strand
TGATGGACATCGGACTGATCTCCACATCCGCAAGGGCTTTGATTTCAATAATGCTCAGTGCGGAATATGGCAAATGTCGCAGCGACATCATCCGGTGCGTCGCCGATATTTTTCCCAATACATCAAAGCGGGTCACGAGTTCAGCATGCTGCATATCAAGTGATTGCTGAAAATTTGAAATATTTTTTCGTTCCACTCGCCTGCCATCCACATCAAGTTGCATATTGACATGGTTGAATACTTTGAGGATATTCGATACCCGACCTCGTTGATAATGATCATACACACCATTCAGCACTACGTCTTTAACCTTGAGAGGTTCTGCTGATGAGATGATCCCAACCATTCCATTTGCAACTGTCACCCCGTAGTAGTTTGACGGATCGATATTCGTAGCCGTTATACTCCAGGGATCCTGGGCTGAAATAGAGAAGGCTGCTTGCAGAAGTGAAACGAGGATGAGATATTTCATAACAAGATCTTTTACAGAATAAAAACAATAAACTATTGGAGGGGAATTGATACCAGTGAATCGTTATTACAGGCAATATACAATTGTGAGTTCAGTACATGCATATCACGTATCTGCCTTCTTTCATAATACTTCAGGTGATCGTGCTTTGTTGACCAGTCTGTAGCAGGATTATATTCCAGTACCATGAGTAATAACGCATCCTGCCTTCCCAGGTTAGGATCGATATCGAATAAATTGCCGCCAAAGGCAAACCTGTTATTTCCCAGATCAGCTATACTCCAAATGGGAGCTGCCTGAAGATCGAAGGGTAATGGAGAAAATTTCCAGCCGTGTGATGAATTGGTTGATAAAAAAACACCGCTGGACAAATTGGTACACTTACGTTTTACAGATTTCTCTAATTGGGCCGCAGAAAAAATTTCAGTGACTTGCTTTCCGGCAAAATTTTTGTTGAACATAAAATCCTTTTTCCGGCCGGGTAATTGTTGCAGGAAGAGTTCGAGATTGGGATAGATATACCTTTTTTCGTTCTGCACATAGGTGAGGACCGGGTCAGATTGGCCGTTGAGATCAAAATCATTGAGATACAGGATCATGGGGTGAATTGTATCCGCGTCGAAAGAATGATTCAATCCAAAATTGCCAGCAATGATGTCCGGAATATTGTCCTGGTTAAGATCTGATATACTCAGCGTGAACCATAATCCATCTGAATTGGGTATGATTTTTTTTTCCCAATGTGTCTTTCGATTGTATAGGATCGTGATAGGCATCCAATGTCCCACGATAACCAGGTCTTCCACGCTGTCCATATCCATGTCATGCCATGCTGCATCAAATACCATATTCCATACAGGCAGTTCCTGTGTTGAAAATTGGCCATTACCCTTATTGACATATAGGATACTGGGCTCACTCCAGCCATAGTTGCCCGGCCTTGACAGCGTACCTACAAAGACATCCAGATCACCATCGCCATCAAAATCATTTGGCCGTACGACAGAACTATTGCGATCTATTTTTGGAAGGTTGTCATCACGAAAGAGATACGTACCATCCGGTTGACCCAGATACAAATGATCCTTATAGTTGACATTCTGAAAAGGTGATAAATTGCCGCCAATCGTGATAAATAAATCTTCAAAACCGTCACCATTAAAATCACCGAACACCGCATCATTTTCATCGACACCAGCTTCCCTTTTAATACGACCTGTCAACAGATGACTTACATCCTGATTGCCTGATACCAGGTGCAGGCTTCCTTCTGATTGTGCACCAGTCAGATAGTAGTAATTTTTTCCAATAGCCAGGCGAGGCCCAAATGTGGATAATGTATACGGGATCCACTTCTCCATGTTCAGATCAGTTGAAGGATTTTCTTGATGGCCTGATAGGGATGTAACATTAGCAGCATTCTTCATGTGAATGCATTGTGAAGTCTTTCGATTATCTTCTCTTTTAATAGTCAAGTGTCCGGCGACAGGTTGAAAAATGACTTCGCACACACCGTCAGGCCATTGTATGACCATAGAATCAACAGGGATATTATGTAGAGAAAAGAATGCAATTGGTTCTTTACCGGATTGGAATCCTGCGTTTGATTGAATGTATTGATATTGAAGAACACTGCCCTGGTAAATGGTAATTTGTGTTCCAATGCCAAATATATTGAATGTGGTATCACGAACCTGGATAGATAAATGTTGTTTAAGGGGATATGTATTCTCCATGATCAGGGAGGTAGCATTCAAATTGTTACAAATGAT
>JBBREG010000333.1:0-2249 GCA_038203125.1 Chitinophagales bacterium | reverse complement strand
AGTGAATGATTTTCATTGGGTGAAAAATAATCATTTAACAGGGATCTTTTCAATTTAAGAAAACCATCGGTAAATCTGGTTCCAGGATGCACTGCGTCGCTACATCCATTCGTCAAGTAGCGGTAAAAAATGATCTGTCTGATCCAAAGAATCCTGATCCATTCGAGAATCAGGCGAACATGGAAAAATTACGTATGTCAAAAAACAGATCTGGAACGAATATTCCTATCTTCATCCTACATTATATTTGCAACTTATTACCATCAACTATGAACCATAAGATCAACTCTATTCGCCCTTTCCTTGGTTCTATAAATTTTGATGTATCACGTAATTTTTATCGCGACCTCGGATTTGAAGAAAATTTGTTAGGTCCTGACTTATCGGTTTTTAATACCGGTAACATCAGCTTTTATCTTCAGGATGCTCATGTCAAAGACTGGATTGATAATACGATGGTGTTTTTAGAAGTGGATGATGTGGCCCGGTATTACAATGAACTTGTAGATTTAGATCTTCCTTCAAAATATGAAGGAGTACGATTGACACCCATCCGGAATGATTCGTGGGGACGTGAATGTTTTCTGCATGATCCATCCGGAATCTTGTGGCATATTGGTGAGTTTCATAAATCTGTATGACTCACAATACATCGGATCGCAGAAATTTTTTCTTGCCCTGAGCAAATCTGTAAAAAAGATGATGTTGCAATGGATTGTCCTGGCGAAACGTGAAGAAACAAGACAAAAACGAATTATAGAAATTGCTGAACTTGCAGCAAAGGGTTTGAAGCCCAAACAATTATAAAAATCAGTTTTATAACAACCGGACCATAATCCTAAAGTTTCCACATTTGACTCAGCTGAGTGCAGATCATTGCAGCAACTTTATCTGAGTTCCTAAGCCTCGCTAGCAGGAATATGAGAAATCAAACTTAAAATGCATAATTTGATCTGCTTACAATGGATTTTAGCTAACATATTAATTTCTTAGTCATGCGAAATACATCACTCGTTTTCATAATCGCCATCTTCATTATCAGCCTGGCCTTCTCAGCTTGCGGCAAAGATGAAACGGTCCCCGACACTACAGCCTTTAAAGGTGATTTTATATCCTCCGCCCATACCACGAAAGGAGTAGCGAGTATTAACCCGGCTGAAACAACCCTGACGCTCACCAACTTCAGGACCGACTCAGGACCTGACCTGGATATCTATTTAGCTTCCAGTATCAACAATGTAACTGGTGACTATATCGATCTGGGGGATATTAAAGGACTGAATGGTACGTACAATTATGATTTGCCTGAAGGAGATTATGAGGTGTATAAATATGTGGTAGTCTGGTGTGTAGACTTTGATGTCAATTTTGGATACGCAGAATTGGTGAAGCAATAGTTTTTATAACTCAGCTACAAACCAGTCATTCGTTCCATATGTTCGGGATACCGATCGCCATAAATCTGAATCGATGATGTGGCATCATTAATTTCTTTTAGATCATTTCCACTAAGTTCAATCGATGCTGCTCCGATATTTTCTTCGAGCCGATTCAACTTCGTTGTTCCTGGAATTGGAACGATCCATGGTTTTTGCGCCAGTATCCATGCAAGTGCGATTTGCGCAGGAGTTGCTTTTTTATTCTCTGCGGCTTTGAGAAGCAGATCGATCAGTGCCTGATTAGCTTTGAGCGCATCAGGTGAAAATCGCGGTAATGCATTGCGGAAGTCATTCTTGTCAAAGGTTATATGCTCATTCATCATTCCTGTCAGAAAACCTCTGCCCAATGGGCTGAAAGGGACAAAACCAATCCCGAGTTCTTCTAATGTTGGTAGAATATTTTCTTCAGGTTCTCTCGTCCAAAGTGAATATTCACTTTGTAATGCAGTAACAGGTTGAACGTGATGTGCCCGACGTATCGTTTGTTCTCCGGCTTCTGAGAGACCAAAGTATTTTACTTTACCTTCAAGAATAAGATCTTTCACAGTGCCGGCCACATCTTCAATGGGTACATCCGGATCGACGCGATGTTGATAAAACAGATCGATGACATCCGTGCGTAATCTACGGAGTGATTCTTCAGCTACTTTCCTGATATTTTCCGGTCGGCTATTGACTCCAGTTTGTTTTCCGTCCTGGATTCTGAAACCAAACTTAGTTGCAATTACAACCTGATCGCGTATACCGGCAAACGCTTCGCCAACAAGTTCTTCATTGATATACGGGCCATATACTTCGGCCGTATCGAAG
>JBBREG010000332.1:0-2288 GCA_038203125.1 Chitinophagales bacterium | reverse complement strand
TATAAGTTTATGCCGAAAGGTGCCATTTTTTTCGATCAGCATAATTGGTATTATGTATGGTCGCTGGGGGATACGTTTGAGCAGTTTATCGACGAGACACCTACTATTGTAAATGCTACGCTGGTTCCATTCCGGAATAAGATCATATACGATGGTTTTCTCCAACCACAATCGGTGTATGTTGGATCAAACACCAGAAAGTCGCTTCGGCAGCAGTATGCGGAAGCAAGGGAGAATGGTCTTATCATCAAACGTCTGGATTAATTATTGTCTAAGGAAGATGACGCAGATATTATTTAAAAATGAATTGGCTCAGATTTGATTCTGCAATACCCGGACGATGGCGCATTCAAAGATCAGCTTGTGTTTAGTGAGCGAGAGGCATTCAAAACTTTTTAGTTTTTATCTTTAAGTTTTTTTCTCTTACTGCACATCACAACAAATCACTCCAGCGATTTTATCTCAATCCCATTCAGATCAAAGGAAAATTGTATGGCCATTTGGGGACTGATCTTAATCCACGAATCAAAATAATGTTGTGTAATGAATATGTCATTTGGAAAGATCAGGTTGTGCAGACTCAATGCGGCTGCCTCATTTATTTTCATTTTTTCATCCAATTCGTCTGATATCATTTTTAATTCGAGGACGCCTGCTAAATCTACTGATTCAACAAATTGGTTGCCCGGATTCCCTGCGTTCGGAAGTGCATTGTCACGTTTTTCACGAAGTGCAGCAATTTCTTTTTGCTGAATCATGATGGTTGTAATTGCAGTGTTAATCTGATCAACAAGGTGTTGTTGATTTGTTTCAATGGAGAGAAGTTTGTTCATCTGGTAAATGATTTAATAGTTACAAATAGGATTCTTATATAAAATGCCTGAGTATTCTTTCACGATCTTCCATCTCTTTGTCTGCTTTAAAATAGAGCTCTACAAAAACGATTCGCTCTTCCTGCTCAAACCATGCATACACGGCACGAAGCCCCGAGTTGACACCTCTTCCTTTTAATGACCGGCATGCAATTTTCTTTACTTTAATAATGCAGGTTTTTATCCCTAATCCTTCGATCCTATTACTAAAGGGAGGTTGTTCGCCAGGCTCATCTGCTAAATCAAGTTTGATCGCTATCATATCCTCTTCCAGTGTCCTGAATCGTTTGAGAAGTTGCTTCAGATCTTTTCGAAATTCAACAATCTCTTCAAACTTCACCATAGGTATCATCGTCGTACACACGTACCGAATATGGCGGCCTTCTGTAAAATACCAGCTCATAATTCAGGTCTTCATTCATACCCGTTGCTTTCCAGGGCTTATCTCCGTGAGAATAGTCACTGATCATAGATTCAGACCAATCGCTCATGAGATCAATGACCTTATCGATGATATCTTTCTCACTTGCCTTCAACAGGGTTAAGTCCGCTTTGACCAACGGGATATATCGTGTCTGCATTTTATTGAAGTACTCAGCAAGTATGCGCTTCAATTGGCCGGCATCGATCATGTCTGCAATGATCCGATCCATCTTCTGAGGTACGGGTCCAAACTGAAGTTTCCGATAGGTGGCACCGGTCATCTGATCTTCGTAGAGCTCGTAGTAATTAAAATCTGAGAAGTAGAGCAGTTTATACAGCATCGTCTCCCCAATATTGGGCTTGCCTGCACATCGCTCCAGAATGTACAGCAGGACATTTTTAAATTTTTCAATCTGAAATTTTGGAATAGAAATCCTCTCGTATTTCACTTCAGGCTCCGCAACTATTTGAATATCCAGGACTTCAACTAAATCAAATTCTTTGGACATAAAAGCATCCAGGGAAAAACCCAGGAGCAAAGAAAGGCGCTGCAGTTCCATAATGTCCACGGACCGGTTACCCAATTCAATTTGAGTCAAAGCTGTTCTGGGAAGACCGATGTTTTTGGCCAGTTCTTCCTGCGACCAGCCTTTTTGTTTTCGCAATTGGCTGATTCGCAACCCAATATCCTGTTGCGTCAACTTGTCTTTCATGATTGATGGTATAGATGCAATACTAAATTTAGATAAAAGTTCTAAATAACACCAAATAAATGTTCAAAAAACAAACATACTTCTTGGTAATATTTCCAAATTATTTACGGAGTATAGGCTAAATTCATTTTACCCTAATTCTGTTACAATTTATCCTTCATTTTAACCTAATTCTATTACAAGATTTGCCATAATTTGCCATAATTATGTCACAACATTGTCTTTATATTACCCTAATTTTGTTACATTTGTTTAAAAGCGATCCCCCAATTCAGTTATA
>JBBREG010000331.1:0-2376 GCA_038203125.1 Chitinophagales bacterium | reverse complement strand
TTATCCACATAGTGATTTTGATAGCAGTATAACTCCTCGAAATCACCATTGTCAAAATAGGTAGGAGTACATTTAGGAGAAATTCGCTCTATAAAGACAAAAGAAGCCAGGTTACAGTTTCCTTCGTGTAACTAATTAGGTGTGGAAACTAGCGTGTCACCAGGAGTAATACCAAGTCAGTGAAACGAAATACTTTTGTGGTAGCATCTCCAGGATGAGCAATCAGGCTCATGCTGAAAAATGGGGAGTTTGGTATTTATACCTTCCGGACAAATTCTGATTTCAGCGCCATCACCCCAAATCCGTCAATCTTGCATGTAATATTGTGATCTCCGTCGGAAAGGCGGATGTTCTTAACTTTCAAACCTGCCTTTAAGGCTTTGAGCATTCCTTTGACTGGTAGGTCTTTGATCAAAAGCACCGTATCCCCATTCTGGAGCAGGACTCCATTTGAATCCTTAATCTCGGCATTGATCAGGGGTGTGCTCTCATTACTTTCCTCCGCCGTGGGAATCCATTCATGAAAGCATTGTGTGCAGACCCACTTGGGTGCGTCTTCGTAGGTGATGTCGGAATGGCAAATGGGACACTGCATGGATTTGATTGAAGGGGTGAATTTAAGGAACGATTTACCTGCGATCTGACATTAGTTCTGCTTCACCACTACCCGCTTCACTACATACCCCTCTGCATTTTCCAGCCTGACTAGATACATCCCTGGCACTGCATCTTTCACATCGATCATAAGTGCATTCTCCCAGGAACCTATTTTTTCGCCCAAAACAGAGTATACGGTCACTGTATAATCACCTGTGACCTGAACATCAAAATTCAAAGTCGACGAAACAGGGTTAGGATAGATTGACAATGCTTCATCATCAAGTATATGTTCCGTTGCAGAAATTAACACAGAATCGAATCGTGTACCTGAGTTATATATTTCTTTCGTCACAGGATCTGACACCCATGCGATCACATATATCTGGTCAGCATCCCATCCGGAATCAAGTGAATAATTATAGGTTCTAGACGCTGATCCGGAACTCAGATCTATATCCTCACCGGTTGCAGGACCTACAAAATCACGGAAGACATTATGATGAGTTGTCTCCCCATTAGGTGCTGCGAAGTCAACGACTTTTTCAACGATG
The DNA here is from genome assembly GCA_038203125.1 of Chitinophagales bacterium. GTDB lineage: Bacteria > Bacteroidota > Bacteroidia > Chitinophagales > Saprospiraceae > Opimibacter. Next base: position 1,225 of record JBBREG010000331.1, on the reverse strand, counting down.
ACGGCAAAGAGGCGCCCGGTCTCCAAAGAGCCGCCAACAAAATCCTCAAGTGTAATATCGACTGTCCTGTCCTCACCCGAAGTCTCCTGCACCTGTACCTGCAACCAGGATTCATTTCCTGTCGCGGCATCCATCACAGCATTTGTGACACCATTGGAGGATTTAAAATCCAGTCCATTGATCGCAACCGTAGGCGTGCCAAATATATTCCCCTCATAAAAATCAAAACGTGCGGTATTGTCCGGAATATTTGATTGGTAAAATACACAGCTGCTGTACGGCTTGCCGGGATAGAAGCTGATCAGATGATACTGCCCCTCAAAGGCCTGAAGGCGGTTGAATAAGGCGGGATTCTGTGACGCACAGATAGGGCAAGGGGTATTTGTAAATAGTTCGAGCGTGGCGTACCGCAACGGATTTTGCTGGCCACTTGCCAAATGCGTAATTGCAAGAAGAAAAATGTACAGATACGGGCGAAGTGTATTGGAGAATTGATGTAAGGTCTGGAAGGTCATGTGCATTTTTAACATTATCAAATCTTTTGATGAAGAACAAAGGTAGGGTTCAGTAGCTAAAACGATATCTAAAGCAGAATGTTATAGTTAATTCGTGATGAAGTGAGGGATTTGTTACTCATAAGTAGCCACAAAACTTGCACTAATCGGACCATTTGCCTGTAACGAATCTATGATTTCAGTCGAGAGACTCTTGTTCTATTGTTGAGGTATGGAGATCATTACATATTAACTTTTAGTGCAGTGGCCAACATGTTGAGAAAAAATAATGCTTCATGGTAATCGAGTGTTTTATACGAGGATCCTACTTTCCCCTGCAGGATTTTATACATGCTGCTGTATTCGAAATAATAATTTTCCGAAAAGATAAACCATGCCTTTGGGCCTAACTTTTCAGCGACAAACCATTTTTCAACCAGCCTGGCCAATTTTCCATTTCCGTCCGGAAAGGGCTGGATCCGGCTCAGAACCAGGTGGAGCATCGAAGCATAATAAAAAACTTCTTCAAAATCCATATCAGCATGCAGTAATTGATCCAGGTCCACATAGTACCTCATCATTTCAGAAAAGATGAGATTTGGTGAGGCCGCTGTGTAATGTAATTGGGCGATCGGATCGTGCATATGCATCGCTTGGGTTCTGAATATTCCACTTGACGGTGCATGCAGGATATTCCTGACCAGGATGGTATGGGCTTCAACGAGTGATGC
>JBBREG010000330.1:0-2455 GCA_038203125.1 Chitinophagales bacterium | reverse complement strand
ACTGGCGCCTAATGGAATAAAGCACCGGTCCAGAATTACAATTTTTAATGAAGGATCTTTTTCTAATAATGATATGCCTGCACTCAAGCCATTAATACCAGCACCTATAATACAGATGTCCCATACGGTATGGTACGTCTCAAATTCCCAGATGCTAAAATCCTGGCTCATATAGTGTTTTGATCAGAACAAGTGTACTTGTGGACAGGCAGCCACATCAGATGACTATCGCAATCTGTCCATAGACTTTACAAGCTTGTTATCCTTCTTAATGAAATGATTGGCAAGTGTTGCAAAAATGATGGCAGCTATCGGCATATACATCCCTGCCTGGTCAGCTACCTGAACAGATGGATCAACCGCTGCGGAAGCTTTTGTAAAAAGTAAAAATGAAATCAGGGGAAGTAAGATCGCCAGCACGATGATCACGTATCCGAGTTTTAGCTGGACAGGCCGCTTCTTGTACAAAAAGATCGATATGATCGCGATGGCAGCACCCAGGACAGTCAGACCAATCAAAGCCGGGTGATCAGTAACTTCAAAAACACTATCCGATAAAAACTGGACCGACGGCTTGCTGCTGACAGCCAGCGGAAGTATTAGCAGAGACCCAAACACCAGAGCTGCCAGGAAAAGAAAAACAGTTTGAATGCGTTGAATCATACTAAGACTTTTAGGTCGAAATAAGGATAAAAAATGCGGAGAGTTAGGGATTCGAACCCTAGAGACCCTTTTGGAGCCTACACACTTTCCAGGCGTGCGCCTTCGACCACTCGGCCAACTCTCCGGTTAAAAGGATTGCAAAGTTAAATCTTCTTTCTAAATAGACCGTGCGCATTTCTGGTAGTCTGCAGGGCAACATCCTGCAGGGTTTTTCCAGTCAAAAGGGCAATTTTCTCAGCAATCAGAGGAATATAGGATGATTCATTTCGCTTCCCTCGGAAAGGTACCGGCGACAGGTAAGGTGCATCTGTCTCCAAAACGATCATTTCCATGGGTAATCGTGGTAAGACCTCCTCGAGTCCCGATTTTTTAAATGTTACTACTCCACCAATGCCCACTTTGAAACCCAATTCGTAGATGGCCATGGCCTGCTCATAAGTACCACTAAAACAATGAAAAACACCTGTCAGATCATCACCAGCATGCTTTGTAATGATTTCAATATTGAGTTCTAACGATTCTCTTGAATGAATGATGACTGGCAGCCCGAATTCCTTTGCCCACCGGATCTGTTCTTCAAAAGCTTCTACCTGCTGATCTATGAAGGTTTTATCCCAATAGAGATCAATTCCTGTTTCTCCAATTCCCACATACGCACGTACAGAAAGATCCTCTTTCATTGTGAGGAGGATCTCAGCGAAATCAGATTTTACCGAACAAGGGTGAAGCCCCATCATGGGATAACAATGGTCAGGAAAATCATTTACAAGCGTCCACATCCCAACTATGGAAGCACTATCGATATTGGGCAGCATCATCTCCTGCACTCCTGCATTCAACGCTTTTTGGATCATGCCGGCCCGATCATCATCAAATTCGGATGCATACAAATGGCAATGGGTATCTACAAAGGTTATATCTGATGTTTGCATTATTATTACGGCATCAATGAATGGTAAAAAACAAAAGTACTATGTAGTATGGGTGGGACACAATCCCGGCATCTACAATTCATGGGCTTCCTGCCAGGGCCAGGTAAAAAATTATCCGAACGCTATCTACAAATCCTTCGATTCTAAAGCCGAAGCCGAACAGGCATACAGAGGTAATGCTCCACATCATTCATTTAAAAGATCTATAAAAGCACCGGTGAAAGCACTGGTTACCCAAAAATCTTCAACAGCTATTCCTGAAAGTGTAAGTGTTGACGCAGCCTGTAGTGGAAATCCGGGTGCGATGGAGTACCAGGGTGTTTGGACGGCTGATAAAACTTTGCTTTTTCATTTTGGTCCCGTGGCGAACGGAACGAATAACATCGGTGAATTCCTTGCCTTAGTACATGCTTTAGCATGGTTGCATCAGAAAGAAGATAGTAAAACTCCCATCTACTCTGATTCACGTACGGCTATTGCATGGGTTAAAAAGAAGAAAGCAAATACGCAATTAAAACCCAATCGAAATAATCATCAGCTTTTTGACATGATTGGTCGAGCTGAAAAATGGTTGATGACACATACCTGGAAAAACCAGATACTCAAATGGGAAACGGAAGACTGGGGAGAAAGTCCGGCAGATTTTGGTCGCAAATAACCAGGTTCGTTTTGATCAGACTCTTGCAAAACGCATGGGGTGATTAATCTCAATATCCCCCTTTTTAATTTTTTCCAGTTTGCGGTTGATCATTCTTCTTTTTAGCGGCTTCATCCGGTCTATGAACAAAACACCTTCGATGTGATCAAATTCATGTTGGATCACCCTGGCATTAATGCCATCATATGTTTCTACATGTTCA
>JBBREG010000329.1:0-2521 GCA_038203125.1 Chitinophagales bacterium | reverse complement strand
TAAGGGGGAGACCTTTGTATTTGATTTGCGTATGATGGTATGTGCCACACCCACAGGATATCGGCCCGTCTGTGTGTATTCGCGACGTGCAGAAAAACCACTGGCGGACGTTGTGAAGGAAGGCGAGGATTCATGGGATATGCTGGGTACAAACCTCAGCTACAAAGATCGCGATGGAAAGTGGGCTACGGATACTAACCGGTTAATCCTGATGGACAGGAGAGATTTTAATCATCTGGGCATGGGTCTTGATGACCTGATTGAAGCGTATGTCCAGACCATCCTCAGCACTGTGGCAATTGATCGGATGGCACGAAAACTTATGAATAGTCATGGCCAATTTAATCATGCTCTATTTGCATCCTTCAATGATGATCCATTTCTGATCCGCGAAATCTTCAGGGAATCATGAAATATAATCTGCTTGTCGTGACAGATCATAAGACGCATACTGCTTCCAATTCACTCTACGATTTGGCCACCGCATTACAACAGGATACCCGTTGCAACACACTTTGGGTAACTACGCGAAGTCTTTCACTAAATGATGATTTTTTTGGTGGCATCAGGGACGCAGATATTTTCGGCACATCAATCAACTCGTCCTTTGCTTTTGATCCTTCAGGAACATTTCTGCTTCAGCATAATCAAAAAATCAACAAAGCTGATATTGATGCAATTCTCATTCGATTACCACAACCCCTGGATTCACATTTTCTATTATCACTGGAACACATCGTTCCGAAAGAAAAAATAATCAATCAGCCGCCCGGGATTATAGAAACCAGTTCAAAAAAGTTTTTACTTGAAGTGGAGCATCTGTGTCCCTCCCCATCGTTGTGTTCCGGACCTGACGAAGCGATTGCATTGACGGAACAACATGAGATTGTTTTAAAGCCGCTATACTCCTATGGTGGCCGGGGGATCATCAGGCTTTCTAAAAAACATATCTGGATTGGAAACAGAAGACATCCCATTTCGAACATCGACAGCATTCTGACACCAGAGCTTTTTCCCATGTTGGCTATGAGATACCTGCACAATGTCACACAAGGTGATAAGCGTACCATTGTAGTGAATCGCCGGGTACTGGGTTCGGCTGTACGAATGCCCGGACCAGATAGCTGGATTTGTAATGTGGCCCTGGGCGGTCAAGCCCATTATTCCGAAATGGATACGGTTGAAATACGAATTGAGGAGGAATTGACACCCTTACTATATGACAAAGGTGTCGTCTTTTATGGTTTTGATACGCTGGTGGATGATGATGGCAAGAGGGTGTTGTCAGAGATTAATACGCTGAGTATTGGGGGTCTTGGGCCGATGGAAAAGATGAGCGGCAAGCCGTTGGTGAAAGAAGCAGCGATGTTGATGTGGGACCATTTTATTCAGTAAATGTCTTTAGGAATTCAGTGTCTAACAACTCGTATATGGATTTTGGATTTACGATTTTGGATTTTTTTATTCGCAGAAGCTATTTTCGAAGGCGATACGATATTTGATTTACGATTTGAATTTTGGAAGATGTGAGCGCCTGAGGCACCAGTTTAGTGATGCATGTTTTATTAAATCACTTAATACATCGGTCGATAACCGGGATGTTATCTGAATAAAAATTGGGAATGTGCATAAATAACATTTTTCTAAACCCTGGCCTTTAAAGGAGAAATAAGAAATCCAAAATCAAAAATCAAAAATAATTAGTTAGTTGTCTGACTTGACTGACTCCTTCATCCGTGACTGCGTGATATTGCGCACGATATATCGTACCGCTTTGCGTTTGATCGCACGTTCCAAATCCCGGCTAAACTGGACAAGGGAATATTGAAACTTGAGCACGAGGAAGTCCTTACGGATATGAACTACACGGATAGAGTAGGAGTTGGGCTCGATGAGGTGATGGTATTCACTCAGCGAGATCATGAGTTGTTCTTCGAGCTCTTCAATGGAAGAGACGCCTGCCATGGGAATTTCAAAATCGATGCTGGTCTTTTTAATCTGTTTTTTGGTGTAGTTGATGATATCGCTCGTGAAGACAGTGCTGTTCGGCATAAACATGATATCATCATCCTCATTAAGCAAAGCAATTTTAGCGATGTTGATATCGATAATTTTTCCTCTGTATTCACCAATTTTGACATAATCATCGATTGAAATCTCCTTGCTGAAGCTGATAACGATTCCACTAATGATATCAGCGAAAAAGTCTTTGGAAAGAATGGCAAATGCAGCTGCAACGATTGAAAGACTGGTGAATATTTTTTCAGGGCTCAGGCCAAGTAGCTGAAATGCTGAAATGACAGCATAGGCCGTAATAATCAGGATTGAAATATTGCTGAGGCCGAGCGTCACATTGTCTTTTCGGTTATACGGCAGATGTTTGCGTTGCCGGTAGATCATGGCCAGGAGCCTAACGACCATGCTGAGGCCAAAGAGGAAGATGATAAACCGAAGGATTACAAGGATCGTGGGACCTAATCGGCCAAAATCATCAAGCCAATTGTGGCTGATCGAATAGATA
>JBBREG010000328.1:0-2569 GCA_038203125.1 Chitinophagales bacterium | reverse complement strand
CAAAAGCCCCATTCTTCTCTACATATTGACCACGGAAATCACTCAATGCCGGATCTGATTCAATCTTAGCATTGAGTCTCATCCACTGATCATCGATTGAAACAGGTTGTCCATTGACCATATATTCGACAAGACGAATGTCACTCTGATCGATTGGTACATATACCAACCCTCTGTTACTACTTGTGCTGCCAAGTTCATTGTTGATGTTTTGTGCTGCAGAACTTGTGCCGCCAATGACATAGGTAAAAGATTCACCTGATTCACCACTATAAAAGAGTGAAAATTGGGTACCGATCCCCTCTGTCCAGTTTAACTTGTAAGCCGCGGATGCGATGACCCTGTGCCCTCCTGCATAATCTGAACGACCCAGTAAAGGAAAATTACGACCATCGAAGTTAACCTGACCTCTCCATTGTGATGAATTCTGAGACGATGATCCATCGTTGATGGAATACGCGTCACCATAATTATAAGCAAGGAAAGTGCTGAAGTTCTGGCCAAAATCCCGCGCTATCGTTGCAGTTATGTTGTAGGTATAACCTTCATTGGTATTGGATCCAACATACACATTCGTATATCGACTATCCAGCGCTTTACGGACATAAATATTGCGGTGATCACCACCCGACTCAGTTAATTCACCTTTAAGTGTCGGGTCGCTGTTGATGTTCGTGTACACCACGTTATTAATCGTCTTGGTAAACAAACCTTCAAGGGAATATTTCCAGCCTGTTCCGAAATGGCCATCAATCGCAAGATTGGTACGGAAGACCTGGGGATACTTAAAGTCTTTGGTAAAAAGATCTACCTGTCCTCTTGACACTAGACTTGGATGCTCATACTGATTTGCGACATCTGCTTCAAATGGGATACTACCTCCCAAATCTGTGCCGCCTACGCGACCTAACGTCAAGCCATTATTCGTGTACATGGCACCTGGCCATACAAATGGAATACGGCTGGTGAAAATTCCTAATCCACCACGAAGAATAGTCTTTCGAGCTGCATCGAAGGCGTATTCAAATCCTAATCGAGGGGACAGCATCAGTTGGCCGTCCGGAGATGTACCCGGAACAATTCCTGCAGCGACTGGATAAGACTGCACCATTTTGGGTAAAGCTGTATTCAAAAGGGCAGTGTCAAGCCTCGGGTCAGTAGCAAGAATAGGTATATCTAAACGAAGTCCGCCCGTAAGCGTAAATTTTGAAGAGATCGTCCATTGATCCTGGACATAAAACCCAAGCTGAATAGCATCGAACTCAGCTGCTGCCTGCGTGTTGTCACCAAATCCTTCGTCAAGCAATGAATATGAACGTTCATAATTTATGGCATTAGCTCCATTCAAAAAAGAATCCACATTGGCAAAGGTGTATCTGCCAAAATTAGAACCGATAAAGATGTTTTTAAAAGAGTTGAACTCATTATGTGTTCCTATAGTGAAGGTGTGTTTGCCTTTATAGATTTTAAAGTTATCAGTGATTGTAAAAATGGATTGTTCCAGCAGGTTAGCGGTAGAAAATTCTTCGGTTCCAAAGCGGAGGGTTCCATTCGCCTCATCATTAATGATGACAAAGGGAAAATCTCCACCTATACCACTCCTGTCATCTTTTACAGTAGTAAATCCAAGGATCAGGTCATTAGAAGCATTCTGACCAATTCTTGATTTTAATTCTGCGGCTGAAGAATTAGTTGTACTTGGGAAAAATTCACCATTGTTCGTAAAATTGATCTGGTTGCTGCTGCTAGCGTTTCTGTTAAAGCGTTCACCTTTGGTGTATTGATGACGCAGGGTCAATCGATGGTTATCATTTAGATTGAAATCCAGTTTTCCAAATAATTTCAATCCTTCCACCTCATCGGCGCTATTGAGATAATTACCCAATTCATAACCGTACGTATTGCTTACAAAATTTTGGAGTTGCTCCAGTTTTTCGGCTGTGACTCTTCCCGGAGTTGCTGTATATTCAGATAATGCAAAAGGAGCAGGGTTATTGTCTTTTTGTAACTCCACATTTGTGAAGAAAAAGATCTTATCTTTTACAATCGCGCCTCCTATAGAAGCTCCATAGGTTGTTTTTGAAAAGTCCAATAATTTAGTACTGGCGTTACCCCTATCGACGAACAAACCGTTCGTTTTTCCTGCCAGGTTTTCATTTTGCATAAAATAATATGCAGTTGCATATGCTTTATTCGTACCAGATTTGGTAACAGCATTAATACCCCCACCGGCAAATCCTCCTAATGAGACATCGTATGGAGAAAGTACCACCTGGAACTGATCAATAATATCAATACTAAATGGCGAAATCTGTGCTTGTCCCCCATTTGTACCGGAGGCAGAAATACCATACACATCATTATTAACAGCACCATCAATATAGATTGCATTGAAACGATTATTCATACCTGCCAGACTTATCCCATCACTATGGAGATTTCCCTGAGGTGTAAGTTTGATATAATCATTAATGTCTCTGTTAAGTGTCGGCACTGCTTCGATCTGTTCGGTTGAGATATTTGTGCTGGTTCCTGCGGTTTGACCAATCACACCGGCCGTTGCAACAAC
>JBBREG010000327.1:0-2618 GCA_038203125.1 Chitinophagales bacterium | reverse complement strand
CAATTCAATATAACCTGTCAAGTGAATGGGAGTCACTCCCTGGCTTTCAAATGCTTCACACGTGAAATAATAAACCCCATCTGAAACCGCAGCACCAGATGTGTTTTTGCCATCCCAGTTGATGTCGGGATCTCTTGTGGTAAAAACGATTTGTCCCCAGCGATTAAATACCTTAAACTCCACCATCTCAATAAAACGCGAACGGATAGGATGGAAGATGTCATTATGTCCATCACCATTTGGTGTAAAGGCATTTGGCAATTCAAATACAGGACAGTTTTCAACGCAAACAACTTCAGAAGCAGCACTTTCATTTTGATTTTGATCAATCGCTGTAATGGTGTAACAACCTGCGATCCTTGCACCTGGCTTGTGCTCAAACGTATTTTGTGGAGCATCCACTGTTGCAATGAGATCTAATTGTCCTCCGGGTTCTGTAGCATAAAATATTTTATATTCAGCTATATCATCATCAGGACAAGCACTTTGCCACGAAACATAATTAATGAAAGCATCGGCCGGTGTGCCCGGACTGGCTTCATTGCAGATGTTAGTCACGATCAGATCAGGGACGCATGGTGCAACATTATCAAAAGGAATGACACAGGAAGACTGCGAATGATTAAGTAAGGGTTTGGGTACACTCATCAATCCATAATCTCCCAGCGCTACGATGACATAACAATATTCAAGATCATTGACGATATTTTTTGTATCCCTGTATTCATTCTGTTCTGTTGTTTCAATGAGCACATACGGTGCACCCTGATCACTCCGCCAAACTTCAAAGAGATAATTATCCCATGGTGTCTCGAACGCCCAAGAGAGCAAAGCTGCCTGATCTGATGGCTGTGTCGTGAGAAAAACAGATGATGCAGGTTGTGATGAGCCATAGAATTGATTTGTATTTCCTGTCAGCAGATCGAGACGATAATTATAACCTCTCGAACGAGTATCAATATTCTGATCAAGGAAGGAGCTATCTTTTTTCAGACCCGAGAGAGTAGCACTTGTAAAATCTGCTCCTGGCACCGGTTTGAAATCTGTGCCTTGTATTCCATCTGCACGCATCAGTACATAGCGGTATGGACCACCTACGACTGTGGTATCAATTGCATTAATTTCAGGACCTATCCATCGTACCAGAATACTTCCGACGGTGATATCTGTAGTTTCAACAGAGACCCTGGTGATGAGGGGTCGATCCGCTTTGGCTCTCAGACAAACTTCTGCAGATGGAATGCTCACGATCCTCTGATAAGGCTGGCCCAATGGAGTGGTCAAAGCAAACTCTGCCAGGATTCTGTAGCAATAACTTCCCTCATTCGTAATGTCTTTATCCTCATAAAAATACCGGCCATCCTTCGTGCCTTTCAAGTTGCCCGCAATTCTTGTATAGCCACGACCATCAAGACCTGTTTCACAACTATCCGGTACAAACTGATTACTGCCCGTACGCTTCCATATAGAAAATCCTTTGAAGTAATCACCCAATGTCGCGTCACAGCTGTAGGGCAGATCCCAGGTAAGCTGAAAAGCATCATTTATATTTTCAAGCTCTACGCCAACAGGGGGCGGACCTACCACCCGTATCCGGATGGAATGCAGATCCACAAGTCCCGTTGTATCCAGAAAATTATCAACAGCCTTTATGATGACTGTATAGGGTTGATCCCGAATATGTTCGCATTGAGGTTCCCAAATAAGTTTTGCAAGAAAGGGTTGGTTTTGAAAACCACCAGCACCGGCCTCCAGAATGGCTTTATTCCCTTCCACTTCAAATGGGCCACCGGCAGCTGTCAATTCTACAAGTTGATTCAGATTCTGATCGGACACTGCTATTTCGATTTCCATACGTTCTCCTGCGATGACACATATTTCACTCTGTGCATCGATCTTAGGGGGTATATTATCACAGATCAATACAAGGATTTGCATATCCCTGATAAAAGAACTGATCAGGACACCGCCACGATATTCCTTGATCCGAAACGCAACATTATATTCTCCTGCAATTTGCGGACTAGCCCAGACCAGGTTGCCGCTGATCGCATTTAAAGTCAATACATTGTTTAATCCGGGTTGTATCTGATTAGGAAAAATATAATTCGGCACATTGAGACCACTGTCCTGCAATGGAATTATAAATTCAAATGCTAAACTGTCGCCATCAGAATCATATGCATTGGGATTATGTATAAACCGTTGGCCAACACATCCGAAGTCAATCGGCTTTTGCAAGAGGACAGCAGTGTTATTATATCCCTGGAACTGTGGATTGAGAAATGTATACGTTGCTTCGAGATAAAACGGAACACCCTCAGAATTTGGGGGATTTACATTTAAGATGCCACCATTCCGATTTGGGTCCATCATGGAGATCGTATAGGTAGCGCGACCGGGATAGGTATGTGTCGCTATGTACAGATTCTTTTTTCTGTTGTTGGGCAGGAGTTCGCCATCGCCATTGGATCGGTAGATATATTGAGCGCTACCGTCACCCCAGAAGACACGGACGCTGTCCCGGTCGGCCTGGGTACTAGTCGTTTTTGTGTACGTAGTGACAGTAACCTCGATGGTGAGGTCTCCCTTTTGAATTATTGTGATCTCACCTGCAC
>JBBREG010000326.1:0-2624 GCA_038203125.1 Chitinophagales bacterium | reverse complement strand
ATAATCCCTCCCTGGTATGTTTGTCAGTGCCCTTCCCCGGAAACCTGTTTGCAGCGCTGGCCTGCGGTAGTTGGTTGAAAAAATTTCATCCACAGATAAAGATTGTCATGGGTGGAGGTTATCCCAACACCGAACTCCGCTCTCTCTCAGATGCAAGGGTGTTTGAATTTGTAGATTTTATCACACTTGATGATGGTGAAACACCTTTGATGGCCTTGCTATCACACCTGGACAGCAAAACCGATGTAGCTATGTTGAAGCGGACATTCACATTAGTGAATGGAGAGGTGGCGTACTGTAACGGTAGCATGCATGCGGATATCAAACAGGAAAAGGTAGGCACACCTGATTACAGTGATTTGCCATTAAAAAAATATTTATCAGTTATCCAGCTCACCAATCCCATGCACAGATTGTGGAGTGATGGTCGATGGAATAAGCTGACGATGGCCCATGGATGTTATTGGGGGAAATGTACGTTTTGCGATATCACACTGGATTACATCAAGAACTATGAAGCTACATCCGCATCAGTCATTGTGGATCGGATGGAGACGCTCATTGCACAAACAGGGGAGCGGGGATTTCATTTTGTAGATGAGGCAGCACCACCCGCACTGATGAAAGCAGTTGCATTAGAAATACTGAAAAGAAAGTTGGTTGTCAGTTGGTGGACGAATATTCGTTTTGAAAAAAGTTTTCATTATGATCTCTGTCGTCTACTGGCAGCATCTGGTTGTATTGCAATTTCGGGAGGACTGGAAGTAGCTTCCGATCGCCTGCTTGCATTAATCGCGAAAGGTGTGACGGTTGAGCAAGTTGCACATGTCACCGACAATTTTAATCGGGCAGGCATCATGGTGCACGCGTATCTGATGTATGGATTTCCAACTCAGACAGCTCAGGAGACTATTGATTCGCTGGAAGTTGTAAGGCAAATGTTTGAAACGAATATTCTTCAATCTGCTTTTTGGCATCGCTTTGCCATGACATCACATAGTCCTGTGGGTATGTATCCCGAAAAATTTAGCGTTGCACCTGTATCACAAACCATCGGAGCTTTTGCAAACAATGATCTGGAACATGAAGATCCTTCTGGAACTGATCACGAGCTTTTTAAGCATGGCCTGGTGAAATCTCTCTACAACTATATGCATGGCGTGTGCCTGGATGATCCGCTTCAGAATTGGTTTGATCATGATGTGCCGGAGACATCACTGGCACCAGATCTGATTGAAAAATACCTGGCTCAACCACAGGGAAGAGATAGTAAGCCAGGCCAGGTTATCGTGTGGATCGGTGGACCCGTAACATATGATAGTGCACAGGGAAATCTGTCCGCGTTGACAAAACAGGAATCGTTTCATATTCCATGTTCAAAATCAGAAGGTCTTTGGCTAGTGCAGGTAGTAGGTATGATGACTGCTTCTGCAAATTTTACGTACCAGTCGTTACGCGAAGATTATGAGCGTAACCAGTTACCTGATTTCACTTTATTCTGGTATGGCAGTGTAATGGAAGAATTGAAAGAAATTGGGTTGCTTGTGTTGTAACAGGTATCGTTATGGCTTTATGTTTCCAAGTATATTGATATCCCTTACTCCCAGCACCTGTTTTTCATAACCAATGATGAGGCTATTGATCATAGCCTGTCCTACTTGTTTTAATGTACTCGTGCTATTGGGCATGACAATTTTTAAGATCGGGAAGAGCCATGCGAAATATTTGTACAATGGAAGTTCATTTTTCTGACCGGAGGTAAGTTTCATAAAACCCGGACGGAAGTTGTATACTTTTTTAAAAGGAAGACGGGTCAAAGCATTTTCTGTTCGACCTTTCACACGTGCCCACATCTGACGACCATGTTCGGTGGAGTCTGTACCGGCGCCACTGACATAGATGAAGGTCATGCCGGGATTCTGATGTGCCACTACGTTGGCAAAATGTAGGGTTGTGTCATGGGTCAGCTTTGTGTATTCAGGTTCTTTCTTACCGATACTACTGACACCAGCGCAAAAGAAACAGGCATCATATCCTTTGAGATTCGGGTCGTCCATGCTCAATTGCAGGAAGTCAGGAACGATGATTTCTTTCAATTTCGGATGGGATCGTCCAATGGGTCTTCGGCTTATGCTGAGTACCCGGGAGACGTCAGGATGTTCGAGGCATTCGAGGAGGACACCTTCACCTACCATACCTGTGGTGCCGGTAATGATGATACTATACGTCATGATCAGGTAAACATAGTTAAAATCGTGTTTTCGCAGTGTTTATCTCATAGAAGTAGTGCAAAGAAAATATCAGCCACGGTCGAAAGACCTACCAGGATGAACATTTACAATAAAAACCAGTAAACTTATCAGGTTGTAAATTGATCTGCCAGATGAAGTGCATATTTATTCTTGGATTCTTACTTGGGGTATCGAATTCATTCTTCGCAAAGGTTTGAAAATTCATTATCACAAATACCACCCGTGGAGCGGGAACGAATTTATGAAAGGGCTATCGATTACCGGCACGGAATATTCATTTGAAGATCCCGTAATTAGTTTCAGCCTGGATACAATTGGAAATTATGTTACACTCCAATTGCGTTGAATCCAGAAGAATGAAAAATATTTTCA
>JBBREG010000325.1:0-2708 GCA_038203125.1 Chitinophagales bacterium | reverse complement strand
CACAATATTAACGGCTCCTGTCAGCGTCTGATAATTTTTCATCCCCCGGGAAGTTGTAAAATCCATTCCGGCTAACTGGATCATTTTACTGGCAGATTCAGATGAGACAACATGCGCATTCGAGACTGTACTCAATTCCTTACCAATCCAGTGCGACGCCATTTCTGCAATATGATCCCGGGATGGGTCACCCGTGTGATTTATAAAAACCGGAATGGAGATGGTTTGATCCATGAAAGCTGTATTCAACTTTTGCTCATTCTTGCTAAAAAACACAAACCAGGTTACAAACACAAGGAGGACGAGAAATGGAATGACTGAAAAATATTTCTTTATCCCTGCTACCCGGCTATGGGCTCGTGGTATGGCAAGGCCATCATTGGTGACGGCATAGATACCCACAGGATCTGTAATGTTTTTCAGTCGTTGATGCCCTAGAAACTTAGTTTGGATGTCCCGATGGTTCGCCAACTCGGATTGGACCTTTTGAGATATAAGAACAGATCCCGGTATGCCAACCGCCTGAATGCGGGAAGCGATATTGACCCCGTCTCCGAATACGGAATGGTCTTTATAAACAATGTCGCCGAAATGAATCCCTATACGCACCGGAACAGGATGATCAGATCTGTACGCTTTTTGCATGGCAATAGCGCAATGCACCGCATCTACAACACTATCATAAATGGATAAGCTTCCGTCGCCATAGAACTGTATGACCTGGCCATGAAACTCCTCTGTAAAATGTGTCAGATGTTGGCGGTGAATTTGCACATTGGTCAGACCGATCTTCTCATCATGCTGGACGGACGCGGAATAGCCCTGGATGTCCGTAAACATCACAGCAGCAAGTTTCCGAAGATCCTTTACAACCATTGGGCTTCCATTTTGTGGTGGGCCCAAAGATATATTGAATATTGATGGTGTTGGTTTTGGGTGAGTGCCGGAGTCAATTTATTAAGTACTTTTAGGTTAGGCAGTTCTCCCGAATCTATACTGCCAACATTCATTTCACTCATTTAAAATCAAAACAAAATGAAACCTGAAAAACTTGTATTGGCTGTTGTCGTGGCAGCTGTCTTCATGTTCCTGATGGATTGGATCTGGTATGGCATGTTGATGAAAGATTATTTTAGCGTCATGCCGGGTGCTAAGCCCATGCCGGATATGATGTGGCTAATCTTAGGCATCGTTATTTTTTCCTTTGCTTTTGTATCTATTTATGCAAAGGGGGTAAGCGGTGGCACACCCGTAGGTGAAGGTGCACGATATGGGCTTTGGATCACGCTTCTGGTATTTGTTCCCATGGGCTTCATCTATTATTCCATGCTTACGTACGCACCTCTGACGGAGTACCTGGTGGATATGGTATACCGGGCCATTCAATTAGTTATTATGGGTATTCTTGTTGCCTATGTGACCGGTTTGCCTGCCACAAGGAATGACGGCAAGGGAAGCACGAGCGGTGATGATGCCAGACAAAGCGGCGGGGGATAGAGAAATAAATTTTAGCCAACTATTACATAAGAAAAGACCGCATCGCGCGGTCTTTTTTTTATGTATCACAATACATCTGATAATTGCTTCCAGATCGTATTTGTATCGCGTGTTCCGGAAGGAGTAAGAAAATACCCAAAATGATAACAGGCGACAGGATCAGCAACTGTAATTTCACCTTTCCTTCCTTCCCACAACTCTTTGCATTGCAGACTCCGTACAGGTGCAAACAAATCATTGGGTTCATTTCCGTTCATGTATTTACCCAAACGATGCTGCGATGTTTTTATAAATCCACTGAATCCATTGTTTTCAATAGTAATGCCTGCTGCATCCCCTGAAAGTATACTATAACGAACAGCCGGATCCTTGCTGCTATTGAGTTTATTGATAAAATCGGATTCCGGATCTATCTGTGCAATCGAGCCACTCAGGTTCGTGGCAGTTTTGAGAAATTTTAAAAGCAGTCCTGAAAACGGAACGACCTTCGGAATAAAATTGATCGCCAGATCAAGTATGGTCTGAGCCCATTTGACATACGCATCGATTCGCCCATACATCGACCCATTATTAGGTGTCCCCACGAGGATGCAATGGTCCACAAATCCATTGCCACCTTCCTGCTCGATCATCCATCGGGCAATCAATCCACCGATGGAATGACTGATAATGGTGATACGTCGTTCATCCTGTCCAAATCCAAAATCACTCAATGTTGATTTCAACTGCTTTGCAGTGTCATCGAGAGGTGTATTCAGCGATTCATAGTCATAGACCAATACCAGGTCATACTCATCCATGCCACTTGCAGACATATTTTCATATATGGATTGCGTCATCATCAATCCATCACCCACGAGGCCATGTAGCACTAACAGGATTTTCTTTGCCTTTCCAATTTTAATACCCAGGCTTTCGCGATGTAAGGCAATAATTCCATCAGGCATTTTTTCAGCCCATCGTAATTGATTGACATCTTTCTGATCCAACGTGACTTTACAAAAAGTCATTCGGAGCGATTTGATTATCCCCCGGTCACCCATTCTATCCACTTCGACTATTTTTTGATCCGGAATGCTTCGGATGCTGATCTTCATTCCTTCTCCATCTGTTATCGCATCACCAACAACATGGAAGTACTCACCATCAAACGCAACGGGCAACAGTAATTCGTCAGCATGCAATGAATGATTGAGATGAATTTCAAGTGG
>JBBREG010000324.1:0-2747 GCA_038203125.1 Chitinophagales bacterium | reverse complement strand
TTTTACACGCCCATGGACAATGTCATTTAGTACAGGGATTAAATTCATATGTCACTCTTTCGCAGTTCTAAAACCCGTTTCGTAATCTCTATAATACTGCAATCCCTTCGTGATAAGCAAGCCTGAAAGGCTGACATTATTATAGTAAGAAGAATTATTGTTTTGCCTTGAACCCCGAAGGGCTTATTCGTTTCTTAGATTGTCAACCGGATTCGCATTTGCCGCTTTCATTGTCTGCGAGAGAATGGTCGAAAGACCTAAAACCATAGTGATGATCAGGCCAAGCCCGATTTCGATAATACCGATTTGAATACTATAAGGCTGTATGCTCGTCAACAGATACTCAAACAAAAAATAAACAGAAGGAATGGTAATGAAGGTTGCAATAACCATCAGCAGCAGGAAGTCTTTTGATAGCAGGAGAACCAGGTTTTTAGATGATGCACCCATTACCTTTCTGATGCTAATTTCTTTGAAACGCTTTTTCGTTGTGAAAGACACCGAACCCAGCAGATCGAGGCATGCCACTGTGATTGCGAGGAAACCCAAAAATCCCCAGAGTTTCATAATGGTAATATAGAAACTGTAAGCATCTTTAATTTGATCGGAGAAAAGCTGCGATGTGAAATTACCTTCCCCTCCGATCTTCTTCCATAACCGTGTCATTGCCACGAAGGTTCCGCTTAGATCTCCCGGCTGTAATTTCAAATTTGCAAATTTGAATTTGGCGGGATCATACTCGAAAAAGAAGCTTCCTATCAGCGTATTAAGGCCTGAATAGTGAAAGTCTTTCACCACACCGGCAATTCTTACTTCTCTTCCGTTTGGCAAGATGAAGGCTTTGTTAATGGCGGCATATGGATCCTTCAGATTCCACCTTTTTACGAATTCTTCATTCACAATAATCTCGCTGGAATTTTCAATTGAGCTTAGTCCAAAGTCTTTTCCTGCTACCAACTCTAATTCCATGTTTGAAATAAATCCCTCGTTAATTGAAATAGAGGACGCTTTGATCGAGTCGACCTTTCCCGGAATTGTTACATATTGCTCCGGAGCTGATCCAATTCCTAATAAATGCGATGATAAGGAAACCTTTTTCACTGATGGTATTGTTCCGTATTCATGTTCAAAAATATGTGGATTAATAGTCTGAAGTTCTACATCGAGAACATTGTCCTGTTCGAATCCAAAATCATAATTGATCGAATATTGATACTGTCGAATCATTATGATAACAGCCATTGTGAATCCCAGGGAAAGTACGAATTGCGAAGTCAGTATCAGAAGGAAACAACCAGTGCTAGAAGGGAAACCAATACAGACTCTACTATGAACATCAGGAATATATGTTTCTTTTGTCCCCCAAGAACTTTCCTCACCCCGATTTCTCTCATTCGCTCCAATGACTGTGATATTGATAAGTTGACATAATTAGCACAGGCTGGAATTAGTATGATCAGTGTGATAGATCCTACGAGAAAAATCGACAAATATGGCCATGCAGGCCCTATGCCATTGGAAATTTCAGGTCCAGGTACAATTCTATCCAGGCGCTGGAGTTTGAAAGAAGCTTTAAATCCAGGTTGCGTGTAACTTTGTTTGGCTATTTTGTTCAAGGCCTCTTCGATATTGCGTGGTCTTGCATCTTCACGAAGAAGAATATATACAAACGAATTCAAAAAGGATTTCCAGTCCTCCTGCTTCTCCAACATTAAAGCGCCATTTTGTGAGATCAGTGTGGCATAAGAACTGATTGCTCCAAATTGCATATGCGAGTTTTCTGGTATATCCTTGAATACGCCTGTGATCAACATATTGCCGAAAGGCTCGATTCTGATTATTTCGCCCATCGCCTTTTTGCTGCCAAAAATTTTCTTTGCTTCTGTTTCAGAAATAACCACAGACCTCGGGTACCTGAGGACGGTTGCTTTGTCACCCTCCACCAAGGGGAAATTGAACATTTGAAAAAACGCTGAATCTGCAAATTATCCTTGAATGCGAATTTTTTTATCCTGGTATATCGCATCGCCGCCGAAGGATGGATTGATACGCATAACGCTTTCAACTCCCGTTATATCATTTTCCAGTTTTTGGGCGAGACCAATTGGAGCAGATGCATAAAGCGTTTTTCTTGGGCATCCTGCAACTGGGTGGTTACTCTGTAAATTCGCTCCCTGTCTGGATGGAAGTTGTCGTATGTGGAAAGAAAAACAAGAAAGGCAATATATAATAAACAAATGCACATGCCCAGCGCAAGACCAAAGATGTGCAACACCGTAAATAATCTGTTCTTTGATAGATTACGGTAAGCTGTCATGAAGAAACTTTTCAGCATAGCGGATTTGTTTGATTGATACTAGCGTAGTGTGTCAGACAGATGTTGTGCCAATCTCAAATCGTTTGATTTGTAGCTTTTTATCGCGAAAAATCCTGCGCTTTGTTCAATATCGCACATTCGGTGTGCGGTATTGATACATACATATTGGAAAAGTAATAACAGCCTGCGTAAAATTCAAATACAATCCATCGATAGATTTTTATTCAAATGGTCCGCATAGCTTAATGAGATGAGCGCTCATCCCCTCAATCGAACTTGAAAGGGTGAGTTTAAATTCAAGCATTTGTAATGGAGAATAATACGCTGATTTCGGCTATTCCAGTCAGTGATAGCCGTGACAAACAGGGTATAAGTCTGATAAATCAATCTTGAAAAAAAGTATCTATTTCTTCAGCTCGATCCAGGTAGG
>JBBREG010000323.1:0-2760 GCA_038203125.1 Chitinophagales bacterium | reverse complement strand
GTTGTGAATATACATGAGCAGCTGGATTTCGACTACGCAAAACTCAATTTCCTCAAAGCCGCTCAGGTGGGATTGGGTGCCCAGTTTAAATGGACAGATGGTAAAAATCATACAGCCCAGGACCTTATCGTCAATATTCTTTTACCCATCGCCCGCGCCGGACTTCATAAAGTCAACATAGATGGGCATGATATCGAACGATATTTGGGGGTGATCAAAGATCGGGTTGAAGCCCATCAAACAGGATCTATCTGGACCCAGAATTCCTTTACCCGTCTCAAAAAGAATGTGTCGGTGGAAGAAGCGGTGGTAGCGGTAACTGCGGGAATGGTGAAACGCCAACAATCCGGAATGCCTGTCCACACATGGGATTATCCCACCCAGAGTGAGAGCGGTTCGTGGGTCAACAAATACAGCTATGTGCGACAGGTCATGTCCAAAGAATTGTACACGGTGCAAGAGGAGGATCAGGTAGATCTTGTAACCAGCCTGATGGACTGGCGCAAAATTCACCACGTTCCGGTGGAGAATGAGCATGGTGAAGTTGTTGGCATGATTTCTTCTGGAGATATTATTAAGTATCACAGCAAGCGGGTGGAAGGTCAGGAATCAGACCTTACGGTAAACGACATTATGAAAACGAATGTGATCACTGTCAGTGCTGATACCCCGACAGTAGATGCCCTGAAACTGATGAGAAAAAACAACCTCGGATGTCTGCCTGTTGTCAATGGCAAAAAGCTCATCGGCATGATCACGGAATTTGATTTCGTTTGTATGATTGAACATTTGTTTGAAGAATTACAAAATATTGAAACCCAAAGTAATCACACTTTTTGACTTCGTAGAAGGTCATTCGATCAACGTATCACGTGAGATCGCTGCCATCATCGGTAATTCCGATGGTCCCAATCTCGTTTTCATAGGTGGGATGCATGGAAATGAACCGACTGGCATATTCGCGCTGAATCATGTAATGCGTGAAATTCAAAAATTGCAACCGCTCCTGCGCGGGAATGTTTTTGCCCTGGCGGGAAACCTCACAGCACTTGAGCGTGGAGAGCGTTTCATAAACAGGGATCTCAACCGCGTGTGGAATCCCGATCAGGTTGAGCGCGCTGTGCTGCGCAATTATCATCCCGAGGAAATCATCAACGAAGTTGAAGAACAGATTGAACTCTGGGGCGCCATTGATCACCTGATGGCTACGTACCCTGGCAAATTTCATTTTGTAGATATTCATACCACATCCGGGAAAAGTCTACCCTTCGTGATGATGAGCGATACCATCATGAACAGGCAATTGGCAAAACATATTCCGGTACCAGTGGTGATTGGAATTGAAGAACACCTCACCGAACCCTTATTGAGTTATGTCAACGATTTGGGCTGTGTTTCGATGGCGTTCGAAGGAGGTCAGCACAATGACCCCCAGGCCGTGAAAAACCATGAGGCTCTGATCTGGCTCACCCTCGTACGGGCCGGTATCATGAAAAAAATGGAAGTTCCCAAATTCAAGCAATACCATGCGCGGTTAAAGGAAAGTGCCAAAGGAAATCATCGTGTGTACGAGGTGAGAAGAAGACAAGGTTTGTCTTCGAATGATCATTTTCAAATGCTTCCAGGATTTGAAAATTTCCAACCCATCGAGCGGGCTCAACCTCTGGCCCGTCTCAATGGCGAGATGATTTACGCATCTGAAAAAGGAATGATTTTCATGCCGCTGTATCAAAACAAGGGCGATGATGCTTTTTTCATCATCAGACAGATAGCCAGGTTTTGGCTTGGTGTGTCCTATGTGATGCGCCGACTGTCTTTTCACAAAATTCTGCCTCTTTTACCCGGAGTCCGGTCCTTCATGAAAAGCAACCATACCATGGTGGTAAACTCTAAAATCGCGCGGTGGTACAGCGTGCAAATATTACACCTCATGGGATTCAGGCGAAAGAAGACAAGGGGAGAACTAACCCTCTACCTACGGCGAAAATATGATTTTAAAGGACCGGAAAATAATTCCGAAAAGACCCTTTAATCATTTCCGGAAATCAAATCATTTTAAGTTCAGTCCATCCCCTAACTTAGAGAGCTTGCGTTTTATAAATCCAGGCTTTTTCTTTTCGTCTTCACCAGTTCCCAAGAGATAGGCGTATGGCTCAAGTCCATTTATACTTTCAAAAATTTCTTTTATTACAGCCACAATTGGAATAAACAAAATCATTCCTGCAACTCCCCAAACTGCAGCTCCAACGAAAAGCGTAATCAGGGTTACCAATGGATTTAAGCTAACGTTATTACCCACTATTTTGGGTGTGAGAAAATTTCCTTCTATGCTTTGAATTACGATGAAGGCACCCAGCACGGCCACCGGATAAAACAAAGAATCTTTAGTAATCAAAGCAAACAAGATTGGCAGAGCCGAGCCAAGAAAAGGTCCCACGAAGGGAATAATATTTAACATTGCGGCTATAGCAGCGAACAAGATGGCGTGTTCAATACCCAAAGACAACAACGCGGCACTGTATAGCACGAAGAGGATGACAATGACATAAAACATACCGACAATATATTTCTGAATGATCAACCGAATCTTGGGTATCAGATCTTTAATCCCTTGTGTATTTGATATTACCGGCGTCGTGGATTCAGGCTTACCTGGTTTCCTGGCGTCGAAAACCATCAACAAAAATCTTCGCAATTGATCGCGATAAATGAGTATTAAAGCAATGTAGATAGGAACGATAAAAACAAAAGTAAAACCGC
>JBBREG010000322.1:0-2847 GCA_038203125.1 Chitinophagales bacterium | reverse complement strand
GAGACGTGGTACTTCGCGTCTCTATTGCCAAGACAAATGAGGTGATGCATCGTGTCTCAACTACCAGGTGCATCGCGTGAATCTGCCAAAACAACTGATTGGAGAACACAAGGATCATTTGCCATATTAGGTTAAACGCCGTGAATTCGTCAAAAAAACGAAAAACTGAAGTATGCCCCAGCTTAATGCTGCTGTTCGGGATAGGGAAAATCAAAACGGATTTCGACGATATCCTCAGGCTGAAACCGCCATGGTTGTTGAGGCATTTCATATTCATTTTTCTATACTATGTAATTATAGAAACCAGGCGCCAGCCAGGGTAAACCGGGCAACAGACAATAGAAACGAGAATCCCTAAATATGATGAAAAAATGAAATTAGAGTAGGGTCTATCTACGCCAAATCGTAAATCCAACATCTCACACCCCAGCGTGATAGCGTCTCAGACGATCAAACAATCCAAAGCCCAAAATCCAAATTCAAAAACCTGTACTGAGCTTGTCGAAGTATCAAAAAAATCAAAAATCTTTACGCGGCTTGCGTCACCATTCGTGGCTGATCATGCACTTCGTGTTCGGCACGAATAGGTTTCACACGCTCTTTTAATAAAGCGATGGCTTCTTCCTGGCTCTTAAAGGTGTTATCGATATTCACCAGGTTATCCGCGAGTTTGGCGTAATTCTTGGTCATCAGACAAAAGAAGATATGCAGATAATGAATACCGTCAAAGATGAAGGTTTTATGCTGCTTGTATTTTTCTGTGTGCTTTAAAAATTCCAACGGCATATCGGTATAATGAATCGCCGGTTTCAGGTGATGAATGGAGTGATAGCCATCATTCCAGCAGTTCTGATTGTAGACATTATTGATACAATTATATACACTGCTGAAGTGACCTTCCGGATCCCTTTTATCAATGAAGGAATGTTGTGTCCAGTTACCCAACATGGAAATAAATCGACCATAGATGACCGGGACGATAAAGACCATCAGGGTAGCTTTAAAATTGACAAAGCTCAGCAGGATGCAAAACACAATGAACGCCGCTTCACCAAATGACAATCGCATGTATAATTTTTTCCGTTTACGCCTGAAAAAATATAAGAAGGTATCAACGATGCCTGCAAATAAAAACCTGAAAAAGTATTTCAAAAAATCGATGGGATTGTCCCGCTGATATTTTAAGGTACTGCTTGCATCGTCTTCCATGTTGTTTTCCACATGATGCATACCAATATGATGGGCGAAATACGTTTCGGGCGTTTGGCCGAAGAATATACTGACTCCCCAGTTGGTATACGCCTGCATCCAGGCATATCCTTTTTTAAAGATTCTGCGATGGCATAAGCAATGAAACAAAAGACCAAATCTTCCTTTATAATAGGACTGGGATAAATAAGCATACGGAATGAACACAAGCCACCAAACCCATCCCTGAAAGAGCGGTGTAAAGAGCAATATGGCCAGGGGAATTACAGTCAGATGAATCCGTGTCAGCATATGAATAAAAGGCAGATCCCGTGGGTCGTTGAGGTAATTCATCCAAAACTGCTCGTATCCGGTCAGGTTTTCTTTCGGATGATACGTGGGATCTGTAATGGCGCCTAATACTTTCATACACCTATAATCTTTGAGGGTCCTTAATAGTTCAGGGTGGCGAAGGTAATCCTTAATCAGAAATCAGGGGCGGACAGGCTCCCCTTGCCCATATTTATCAGCCCATTCGAACATTTCTGCCAGTACATGCAGCAGGCTTTCCTTCGCCCTATACCCATGGCTTTCATTGGGCAGGAGGACATAGCGGGCCGTACCTCCATTCCCCTTTATTGCCTGGTACAACCGCTCTGATTGCATCGTATGGGTGCCAGGATTGTTATCATCTCCACCATGGATGATGAGCAGGGGCTCATTGATTTTATTGGCATGTGTGAAGGGAGATACATTCATATAGATATCCTGTGCCTCCCAAAAAGACCGGCGTTCACTCTGAAAGCCGAAAGGTGTTAACGTTCGGTTATAGGCACCGGACCGGGCTATACCATAGGCATAATCATCGGAATGAGCCAACAAATTGGCTGTCATAAAGGCACCATAGGAATGACCTCCCACGCCTACGCGGTTACGATCAATGATGCCTAAAGAATCAAGGAAATCTATGGCAGCTTTTCCGGAGGAGACCGCCTGCTCGATGAATGTATTATTCATGGTTTCCGGATCACCCACGATGGGAATGGTAGCATTCATCAAAACAGCATACCCTTGTGTAAGGAAGAAAGCGGGATTGTCGCCACGCAGAAATGTAAATGTGTTGTCAGATCCGCGCACCTGGCCAGCTGTACTTTTATCCGAATATTCCAAAGGATATGCCCAGATAAAGAGGGGTAGTTTATCACCCTCCTCGTAACCCGGCGGCAACATGAGCGTGCCCGATAAAGGAACACCGTCAGGGCGATTATACCTGACAATACGCTTTTCAATTCCGGTGAGCTGAGGTGCAGGATCAGTAAAGAAGGTAAGCTGCTTTTCATTTTTGACATGTAATCCGGTCAGATAAAAATTAGGAACCTCTTTATTGCTTTCCCGTCTGATGATCCACTGATCATGTCCTTGACCCACAAATGAAATAAATTGACTGTAACTATCTTTTACGGATGTCCACAATGTTTCTTTCTCTCCGGTACGCAAATTGATTTTATCCAGTCTTGGGACATTGCCTTCCGGAGAAGCACCGGAGTTACTGTAATACGCCCAGTCACCATCCTGTGCCATGACAAAATCATTTCCCGGTAGTCGATCGTACAGTGCATTTCCCGGATCATGATAGTCATCATTGACACTCAAATCCAC
>JBBREG010000321.1:0-2927 GCA_038203125.1 Chitinophagales bacterium | reverse complement strand
GAAATGACTGCAAGAGCTAATGGAAATAGCTTTTGGGTGGTTATTGGTGCCCAATTAGATATGAATGATATTAATGACGAAAGTTATGCTGTGGGTTCAGTTGAAATATGGGTGAGATAAGGTCTGTTCATTATCCTTTTTTTCAATTTTAAAAAAATAAATCATGTTACACAGATATACAATTTATATCCTCGTCTTATTGATGGGATGGACCTCAGTATTATTTTCACAAAGTACTAATTGTAATCCAGCAGCTGTTGATACCAGTGATTATGTAGGCACTGCTTTCTTTAATTATGGTAGCAGAGAAAGAACCCAAAGCCAAAAATATGTATCCGCTGCTGCCCTAGGTCAAACTTTTATTGGCTATTCAGATGATGGGGTTTACAATACTGATCTTGGATTTTATGCTAGATACTTATTGCCACCTTTTGCCCTAAAAGTAAGAGCAACTCAAGGCGATCTTTTAGACAGAATACAACTTTCATGGGAGATCGATGATCTAGGACCATCACCAAACGAAGGATTTAATATTTATAGAGATGGTATTTTTTTAGCTGCCGTCGGTTCTAATATCAGAAATTATAATGACTTCAATGTCATCGCAGGTGCTGCCTATATGTACTCCGTACGAGGATTAAATTCTTTTGGTGAAGGAAACCCAAGTTATGCTTTAGGGTTTCAGGTTCCTAATGGTGTCGTCACGGGTTTAGTAAAAACACAAAATGGGAGTCCTGTTCCGAATGCTGTAGTCACGCTTACCCCGATGCAAGGATTTTCTGCAAAATTCAATGCTATGGATCAAGCCCTCTCTTCTGTGCAAGGCGATAGTACGTTCGTCTCGATGGATCATGATTGGACGATGACATATTGGCTAAAAACGGATTCTGCCAGTCAAAATGCACCGGTGATTAGCGTAGGTGAAATTCCATTATATATTAGAGCGGTCACAAGTACATCGGGCCATGAAGGAATAGAAGTGGCACAGTCGCCTACAAGCACACCATTCTTATCTGCATTATTTGTAGATTCATTAAAAAACAATTGGACTCATGTGAGTTTAAGCTTTGAAGAGGCGACCAGTGTGATGAGAATTTATGTTAATGGAAAACTTCTTGCACAATCTCTATTTAATAATGTGATAAGCAACCCTGAAGTTTTTTTTAAGATAGGAAATAATGACACTCTAGGAGGATGGAGTGGAAAAATGGATGAATTAAGGATTTATTCCGCTTTATTAAATGAATTAGACTTCCCTGAGATAATGCACGGGACGGCCTCTTCTCAGACAGAAAACTTGTCCTATTATTGGAAAATGGATGAAGAATTAGGTGACAAATCCTATGATATCATGAATAGAGTGAAACTATACTTCTGTGGAGCAACATTTGATAAGAGCAGACCTCCTGTTCGTACTGCGGGCAAAACAAATAACGAAGGTTATTATAGAATAGAATCCGCATCTTATGGCACAGGTACTACATTTTTAGCAGAACCGATGAAGTCATTTTATCTGCATAAATCCATAAAACTAAGTCGGGCAAATAATTCAAATATTTCTATCCCTAATTTTTCTATCCCTAAAAAATCAACGATTGAATTATGGGTAAACAATGCGGGTGCAGTAGGTCCGCAAACCATATTGAGTAAAAAATCTACGGATAATGACTTCAGAATATTCCTTGACCCATCAGGATTAGACCAGGAAATAAAAATTTCTTTGAATGGTTCAACACACGCTTTTGGAAATTTGGGTACTGGCTTTCAGCACCTAGCATTGACCCTTGACAGTACAACAAGTGAAGTACAACTATTTAAAAATGGTAATTCTTTAGGCAGTCATTCTTTCAGCGGTACACTTGGAAATCTTGCAGAAGGAGATCATCCCTGGAGACTTGGAGTTCATGATAATGGCGTACTTACCGATTATTATAACGGACTCATAGATGAGTTTGCCGTTTATGACACAATATTAACACCGATTAAAATCAATGAACATTTCCTTAATTCCAGAGATATGCAAGAGGGTGGATTGTTTGTATATTTTCCTATGGATGAGGGTATCGGTGATAGAATTTCTAATGTAGGATCCCGTTTTATGGATTTTGGTACTTTGGAAAATGGCACATGGTCATCGTTTGCTGCAAATCAGATAGAAGAACCACATGTATTTACCCCGAAAACAAGACAAGTTACTTTAAACCCAAGTGTTACATCTGTTGATCAGGTTGATTTTACGGATAGATCTACCATCGGAGTATCAGGTTTCATTAGATATAAAGATACAGATTGTTTCGTTCCCAATGTCGAGATTTTGGTCAATGATGCACCTTTCAATCCTAGGATATTTACTGATTCCACAGGAAAATTTGTTATTGATTTTGATCCAGGATATACCGCAAAATTAACTCCTAAATTTGAAGATCATACCTTTGTACCTGCATTTTGGCAAGTCACAAATGTTATAAATCCTATAGCAGGTATCTTATTTAATGATGGTAGGACTAGAACTATTTCTGGTCAAGTAGCTGGCGGATTATGTAAAAAATCAATCATTGAAACTGATGAATATGCACAGGTCAAGTTAAGATCTGTGGACGGTTGTTACGAGAAGTTAGTTACTATAGACAATCAAGAAGGGACTTTTGAGATACCAAATTTGCCTGCTATCGAAAGAATGACTGTCGCTATTATACACTCTAATCCATTTATCAACACTGCGCTGAATGATCTGGGAGCATCTACTGTAGATTTAAGTAAGCGCGATACCACACTCGAGTTTTTATATTTTGCTGATCCGCAGATTGAAATAGTCAGTGGACTAGAAACTTATTATCAATCATGTAGTCAGATAATTCTTGACCAATATGAAAGAAAAGAGTTAGGTATCAAATTAAAAGAGCAATATGTAGCTACTTTAACTGACG
>JBBREG010000320.1:0-2968 GCA_038203125.1 Chitinophagales bacterium | reverse complement strand
GCCTGTAGCCTCATAGGTAAAGGAGACCTGGTCAAACACCACTTCCCCCACGATCTCACCTTTATATGCTCCGGCATTCTTAACCACCGGTTGTGTATCCATAAATTCATTGATCCGACCCTGGGATACATTCGCCTGCTGTACAATGGAGGCAATCCACCCAATCGCAGTCACAGGCCAGGTCAGCATATTGATATAGATGACAAATTCAGCAATATTACCGGTTGTCACAGTGCCTTCAAATACCTGAAGTCCACCGACATAAATAACCAGGATTGTACTCAGGCCAATCAGCACCATCATCAGTGGAATAAACATTGCCTCAATGACCGCAAGAGACATATTTTTGGTTTTGTAATCTTCACTCTCCTCCGCAAAATGTTTTCCAAATGCCTTTTCCTGCGTGTACGATTTGACAACACGTATACCTGAAAACACTTCCTGCGCAATTCCCGTAAGACGACTGAGCTTGGCCTGAATCGCCTGGCTTCGCCTCTGCACAAACTGGCTCACGTAAAAGATTGACAGAGACAGAATGGGCAATGGCAGGAGAGAATACAATGTAAGTCTGAGGTCCACTTTCACCATCGCATATACGACCATGATAAAAAGTGTCACCAGGTTGATTCCGTACAGCAATGCAGGCCCGAGATACATACGGACTTTTCCTACATCTTCTGTGATCCGTGACATCATATCCCCGGTATTATTCTGGCGGTAAAAACTTTTGTCAAGAGCCTGGTAGTGATCGTAGATCTCCTTCCGCATATCATACTCCACGAGCCGCGACATCACGATGATCGTCTGCCTCATGAAATACATGAATACACCCATCACAAGCGCCAGAAGGAAAACGAGTCCGCCGAATTTAAGTAAAGCAATATTGAGCGTGGACTGAATGATTTTTTTGCCTGCATCATCAGCCGCATTATAGAGCTTGAGCTGCTCCAACACATAATCGAGAGCTTCACGAATGACCTGGGGTTGCCAGGCACGGAAGTAATTCCCCGCAGCTACGAATAGGATTCCGAGCAGAAGGTGATACCTGTACTTATAAAAGTATTTAGTGAGGACTTTAAGATGTTGCAAACCAAAGCGCTTAGGGTGCCGCAAGATAGGGCATGAGGAACAAATTGCCCTTTGTCCGGTTGTTGAGATCCTTTAACGAAAACTTAAAGTTCTATTCCAGCTTTCTAATGGATTCCTGGTACACCCGCAGCTTACGCCATTCACTTTGAGATGCCATGCCAGCCTGTTTAGCCCAATGCGTGGGATCCAGTGATTTATAAATGCCACCTGCAACTGAAAGGATCTGCTGCAATTGGTCAGTGCTTGTATTTGCAAGTTGTTGCCATGTTTCAATACCGTGTGACTCCAGGAGTGCGGATGTTCGAGGTCCTATACCTACGATCAGGGTAAGATCATCTTCGATCACCTGCCTACCGAGCAGATTGCTTACATACTCATAATTAATCCGTGAAGGAGAAGCGATGATCTTCCGGATGGGTATGATGTCTTCTTGGGGTTGTTCTATTTCATCCTTGATCGTATTCATCCGCTGCTCGTAGGTCTCGATCGTTTGGTTCAATTGCCCAATGGTGGTCGAGAGATCCTGGATTTGTCTTTCGGTTTCAAAGATCCGGAGTTGCTGATCATAGATCGTCTTTGACTGGGATGAAAATTTAGATCTGTCAGATTGCATCTCTGCCTGGAGATGGTTTCGGGTTGCTTCCAGGTCTTCCATTTTCTCTTTGTTCTGCAGCGCTTGGTCACGTTCCAGGTCGAGGCTTTTACTGAGCTTAATGGACTTTTTCTTGAATTCTCCCCAATAGAGATATCCAAGCAGGATACCCATCAGGAGTGATCCAATCACGATGGCGCCTGTCTCCGCGATAAGTTCCAGGGTCTGGTTATCAAATATGTTTAGCAACCACATAACGTCATTTTATCATTACTCAAAATAAACTAATGCGCACCGGTTCATCATGGGGTCGACATGACTTCGCTGCCCGGTTGTCATGACGATTCGATCTTCCGTCCATCCACTTCTGATCAAGGCATCTCGAATCACAATAGCCCTGGCAACAGCCACATCAGATGATTCTGCAATTCCCGTACCATCCGCATTTCCTATTACAAATGCCTGTATCTCATTTTCAAGCTTCCTGGCCTCGATTATTTGATCCAATTGCTCAACGATAGTGACTGGGAGCATAGTTGAGTCACGTACCGGAAAACAAACCTCCAGCGTATCCCCATAAATTTGGATCAGCCTGGCCCGGGGAATCACTGTCAAACGTATCGCTTCAAAAGGCCTCGCCCGCACATTAGCATTTATATCCTTCTTTTCAGAAATAACCAGCGTCTTCGCCGGATCCAGTTGAAAATACGCAACTAATCTGTCAGCCCGGCGCAACCCTATTGGTCTTTTCGAAGTATTATTCTCTGTTTCGTCGAGGTAGTAGCCTCCGGAAATTACGAGGATACTATCCGACGCGGCATACCCATCAATTACGCTACTCAGGCTATCAAATCCTGCACCGGCAATTGGAATATCAGATTTCCAGCTAAAGGCAAGAGGCATCAACAGGTATTCATCAAAGACCGGCCATTTGAATCCTTCCTCGGGGTGAAGTGCAGGGTAAATCTTCTTAGCATACAACAAATAACACACACAAAGCCATCCGGCCAGCAATATGAAATATGCCAGATACTTGATTTTCAATATACAAGGGAGGTTGATTCATTACATGAAGGCATAAAACCATGCCAAAAAGGGTTAACAGAAATATTTTCGACGAAAACAGTAACGAAATGTCCCGCTCGATACATTAAGGATATCACCTGTTGACACGCTGATGATCGATTTACGGAACAGTCCATTTCTATGGCTATCATTTGTACTGCTGCTGGCCATCTGTACCTATGGATATGTCGGTCACCTGTCTGTGGAGATGAGGATGTTGTT
>JBBREG010000319.1:0-2969 GCA_038203125.1 Chitinophagales bacterium | reverse complement strand
AACACTCAATCATCCTGAAGGTTTATACAGCGCTACGTGTGTGTCGTTATGAAAGAGGATCTCAGGGATATCTTTCATGGCCTGATGAGTTCACTATATTTTCGTTTGAGACGCATATAGTACTCTATGAGAATACTACCTCCATATACACCGGTGAGGTCGGGAAGAGATACCTGTTTGTATGCCGCAGCTGCAGCTTTTCTTTTTTTGTGTATTTTTTTAATATGCCCGTACATATAAAAGTGTGCACGAACGATGGCAAACATACTTCTGAATTCACCGTAAGCAATAAATCGCAAGCCGGCTAAGGTGTCAAGCATCCATCGCAACACAAGTATCCAAAACAAATCGATGCCCGGGAGATATTTACACAACGTTACAAGGTTGTTTCGGAAGTTGAGGTAAATTTTTTTGGGTGTGTTATAATTCAATGTGCCACCTCCTACATGATACACTACAGATGCGGGGCAGCTCATGACCTTGTAATCCATCAATTGTAATCTCCATGAAAGATCTATTTCTTCCTGGTGTGCAAAATAATCCGGATCAAAACCCCCTGCTTTATGAAAAGCATCACTCCGAATGACAAAGGCTGCACCGGATGCCCAGAAAACAGGAATTGGATCTCCGTACTGTCCTGTATCCCGCTCTGTACTTTGCAACATTCTGCCTCTGCAGAAAGGATAACCTAATGCATCCATCATTCCTCCAGCGGCACCTGCATACTCAAAATAACCACGCTGGGCTTCAGATAAAACTTTTGGTTGTACGGATGCAATTGTTTCATCGAGTTCCATCATGCGGATGATTGGATCTAACCAATCTGGTGTGATCTCAACATCACTGTTGACGATGGCATAGTACGTACTTGAGATTTTCGAAAGTGCGACATTATATCCACCCGCGTAACCTTCATTTTTTGATAACGCGATAACTTTAATGTCAGGATGTTGAGCACGAAGCCACCTGAGCGAACCATCAGTGGATGCATTATCAACCACATATAATTTATGATTTGTGTAGGTATTCGATTTGAAGAAGGGAAGAAATTTTTCTAAAAAGTCTTTCCCATTATAATTCAGGATAACGGTAGAAACTTCCGGCCCCTGATATGATTTGTTTTTGAAAAAATTTCTACAGTTTAGTTCATCTTCCGCCATCGCTATCTTCAGTTCTTCCATGTTGGCAAACTGTCGATCACCCCGAATAAACTTGTGAATCTCAATGATAATTTCTTTATCGTAAATCTGCCGATCAAAATCAAATACATGGATTTCTACTCGTCGCTCAGGTTGTGATTCGATCGTCGGTCGCAAACCGATGTACAGCATGCCCGGATGAACTACGCCATCAATTGTCGCTGTAGCTGCATAGATACCATCACGAGGCAGTAATTTTCGATGATCCGTAACCTGCAGATTAGCTGTCGGAAAACCGATATGGTGTCCAATCCGGTTACCGGTTACGACAGGTCCTTTGATCATGAAGGGATGACCTAACAATTCATTTGCCAGCTCAATTTTATTTTCCAATACGGCTTCGCGAATCCGTGTTGAGCTGATCGTCAAATCGCGGGTTTCCTGCTCATCAATGCGGACGACTTTAAAGCCATAATCCTTCCCGTACATTTTCAATAACTCCACATCACCTGAGCGATTGATTCCAAAGCGGTGGTCATACCCAATCACGATATACGTGGGATTGAATCTGGAAACAATAAATCGTTCGATATATTCCTGTGCTGGTTGCTGCGAAAATTCAATGGTAAACGGAACGATGACTACGTTGGAAACACCAAAGCGTTTGAAATATTCTAACCGTTCATTGAGTGTTGTCAGGATTTGCAGGTCATCATCCTTTGGATTGACGATTTCTCGGGGATGGGGATGAAAGGTGATCACAACATCCACGCCATTGATTTCTTCAGCGAGTTGCTGCACACGGCGCAGGATTTTCTGATGGCCTGCATGAACACCATCGTAGCTGCCAATGGTGATGACAGAGTTCTGAAATTCCGGCAGAGCAGATAAACCCCTGTAGATGTTCATGGACTACAAATGTATTTAATTTACCTCTCATATATTGTGACCAGATGTTATCAATTCCTTATAGTAGCCACTGATGGAACTCATCCAATGGGAGGTGGGTTGGCTAATGACTACGTACAATCATTTTAACCTGAATCCCGTTTATATGCCGATGAAGCGCATTTTATTCATTGCCCTGGCTATTGCTGGGTTCACCATGCCCGGGAAGTCCCAGCATAAGGATTCTAAAGAATATCTGGAGGATATCCGGTTCTATTCAGACGTGATGGTCAATGCAGAAGCTGAAGAACATCGCCTAAGGGCCTATGATCTTTTTGAAGAAGCTATGAGTGACTTTCTGAGCCTCCCGGGTTCATATGAAGCGTCTTTGGACAGCATACGCTGGATCTCTGTCCTGAAAGGTGCAGATTTCAGACTGGTCACCTGGCAACAGAAAATCTCCAGATCGGAACATAAATACGGCGGCATCATCCAATGGACCGATCGACTTGTCGTCCTTAAAGATTCACGTCCGTGGGTGAATGGATCTCAACGAAATATCTATTCTCCTTCAGCCTGGTATGGTGCATTGTATTACAAGATCATTCCTTTTGAAAAGGACCGAAAGACGTACTATCTGCTCTTTGGATTCAATGCTGAAGATGAATCTGAGAATACCAAAGTGGCTGATATCCTGGATGTTACATCACCGGAGCCTAAATTTGGGTTGCCAGTTTTTGTTGGTAAGGATGAAACCCAGTCAAGACTTATCCTCAGATATTCAGACATCTCTCCATTGCAGCTTTTCTTTGACGAAACCCAGAAAGCAGTAGTCCATGATCATCTTCTCAATCTGGAAGGTGCGGGTCCATCAGGCACATCACTTATGGTTTCTGATGGCAGCCAGGAAGGATGGTTGTATAAAAATGGGATGTTTCAATA
>JBBREG010000318.1:0-2996 GCA_038203125.1 Chitinophagales bacterium | reverse complement strand
GTACCTCCCTATCTGTATCCATTCTTATTCACCAATGTAGGCACCATCAGCAACAAAGGGGTGGAACTCACGCTAAATACACAACTGATGCACCGTAATAACTTTCATTGGAATACAATTCTTACTGCAAGTCATAATAAGAATGTGTTGGATAAGATTACGAATGATGAGTTTACTCAATCTTCTTATGAAACTGCTTTTATCGGTGGCACCATTGGCGTGTGGGCACAGCGCATTCAGGAGGGCGAAGAAGTAGGGACTTTCTATGGACCAGTTTGGTTAGGTGTAAGTGAAGATGGTTATGACCAGTTTAAAAATCAAAATCCTATCGGGGAGGTAGACAAGAGTGACTGGGAAAAGATTGGTACTGCCAGTCCAGTTGCCATGTTAGGATGGAGCAATATGCTGACGTTTAAAAACCTGGATTTCAGTTTCAATTTCCGTGCAGGAATCGGTGGCAAGGTTTTAAACAGCTACCGTTTATATTATGAATCATGGAAGAATATTGGATTACGGAATATCGTGCATTCACAGTATGAAAATCCTGAATTTATAGGCGACATAACCTACTCATCAAAGTATGTGGAGGATGCTACCTTCGTCAAACTTGACAATATAACACTCAATTACAACTTCAATATCAGGTCAGGCTATATCTCAAAACTCAGCACCTATGTATCAGCACAGAATGTGCTTTGGATTGCAGGCTATCAAGGGATAGATCCTGAAGTAAATTTATCAGGTCTAGAGCCGGGTATTGATCGATTATCCTACTACCCAAGAACAACATCACTTACGCTGGGTATCAACGCCACATTTTAAACTCAAGATGAAAGACATTATGAAAAAATATCTTATTGTCATACTGACAGGCTTCGTTTTGGTTTCCACGGTTTCCTCATGTTTTGATCTTTCAGAAACGGTCTATACTGAGATTCCGGTCAATAATTTCTTTCAGTCCGAAAAGGATATCATTGCCTATGCCGGACGAGCCTATGTAGGCCTCCAACCCTATCCTGAAGAACAACGCTTATGGTCACTGACACAAAATGCATCTGATGAATTGGTCATACCTGAAAAGCATAATGGAGAATGGTATGAACAAGGGCGATGGGAGGATATACAAAAACATAAACTCGCACCAAACAACAAAATACTTACCAAGTCATGGGACATGGTTTTTGCCGGCATCACCGCGTGCAATGAAATTCTGTCCGTCATCACTCCAATTGAATTCGAAGGAAAAGATCGGGTGCTTGCTGAGATTCGGATCCTACGAGCCTACTATTATTACTGGGCACTGGACAACTGGGGGAACATACCTTTTACCATTGACTTTACCAACCAGGATTTGCCTGAACAAAAAAACAGGCAGTTTGTGTTTGACTTTATCATACAGGAGATTCTTGATAATATCGATAAAATTCAGGACTTACCTAATCCGGAATACTATGGCAGGATAACGAAAGGCATGGCGTATATGTTCTTAGCCAAAATGCAAATGAATGCCCTCGAATGGGTAGGTCAAAACCGATTTGCAGAAGCAGTTGCCTCGTGTGATGAGGTGATTGCTTTAGGTGCCTACGAAATTGAAGATGACTATTTTGCTAACTTTCAAGTCCACAATGAAGGTTCCAGAGAAAACATCTTTGTCATCCCCTATCACCCTCAACTTACTGACGAACATTTCTACTGGTCACATCTGACACTCAACTCCGCCAGCCGTTCTACATTTAATATGGTAGGCATACCCTGGGATGGTTTTGTACTGCCTCCTGATTTTTTTACCAAATATGCAGCAGAAGATCTTCGCAGAAATTCATGGCTCTTTGGACAACAATATGACATCAATGGAAATGCCATTGTTATTAATGGCGAGCCATTTATCTACACTCCCACGATTGCAAATTATCACTCGAGAGGTGAATGGGAAGGTGCACGATGTACAAAGTATGAATATCAGGAGGATCTGAGTTATGATGTAATTGACATGGAGAATGATTTTGTGCTCTTTAGATATGCAGATGTCCTTTATACTAAACTCGAGGCACTTCATTGGCTGGGCCGCGCAGGTGAGTTTATCAATGACCCGGATCTCCAGAAGATCAGAACACGTATCGGATTACAACCTTACACCCTATCGGATATCACCGATGAAGAATTACTTACTGAGTTAGGTAGAGAATTTGCCTGGGAGGGTCACCGACGCCAGGATCAGATACGATTTGGTGTATGGGGTCGAGCCTGGTATGAAAAACCTGTAACGGGACCCAACACAAAGCTGTTTCCAATACCACAAAGTGCTTTAAATACAAATCCGTATCTAATCCAGAATCCACAATGAGCTACTTCAATTGCAGAATATTCCTTTGTCTGATCGTGGTGCAGAGTCTGTCATTCCTGAATGCAGATAAAGGTATCAGTCAGACACAATCCATCACAGTCACAGCGTTGAGAGACAAAATCGCGGGTGCATGGATTGGCCAGATGATTGGAAATATTTACGGCTTGCCGCACGAGAATAAATACGTGAATGCTCCGGGTGCTGAAAACTGGCCATATGGATACACCAAAAATCTTGACAAACTCAAAAAGTATAATGGAGCTTTTTCAGATGATGACACGGATCTGGAATACATGTATCTGCTTCAGATGGAAAAATTTGGGCCCGAGCCAACGTATGAACAACTAAGAGAGGCCTGGCTTTTCCATATCAGGGATCGTGTGTGGCTTGCCAATAGAGGCGCACTGGGTTTGATGAAATTTGGGTACACACCTCCCTTCAGAGGAAATACAAATATCAATCCACACTGGTTCCAGATCGACCCGCAATTGATCAATGAGATATGGGCATATACAGCGCCTGGAATGGTCCGCTATGCCGCACAGAAATCCGATTGGGCAGCACGCATCACAAGTGATAGCTGGGGTACTGAGCCAACCATACACTATGGAGCCATGTATGCTGCGGCGTTCTTTGAAACAGATATCCGAAA
>JBBREG010000317.1:0-3058 GCA_038203125.1 Chitinophagales bacterium | reverse complement strand
CCAATGGTTCACTATCAAATCCAGCAATAGCCCGGATAGCATCAGAGCGGAGTGCTGCTTCGTTAAGTAATGCCGGTAGCTCCTGAATAAGTTCCTGCCGCTGTCTGCTTGTGATAGCTTGTAAAGCACTGCGGCGCTGATCAAGAGTTGCGTTTTTGTTTTTCAAGGTCAACATAAATTTTTTTGCCGCTTCGGTATCGCCAAATTGCTGCGCAATATCCAATGCAAGATTCGATGTTCTTTCGTTTAACCCCTTGAGGTTAGCATAAACAGATTTCCAGTTAGGTGGAGCTGCCAGATCGTACCGGCCTTCCAATCCATCCCGCATCCCTTCCAACAAGCTTATCTGTTGTTTATTCGGCATTTTTGGTATCCATGATACCAGTTTGTCAATCGCATCTGCATCTACGATCCGGCGCGCTATAAATTGAGTTATTGCAGGAATTTCACTTTTAGTTGCAATCTGAAGAGCCCTGTCAGGATTTTCCTTTACGAGAGACTCCATTCCAAACCATAACATTTTCGGAATATTATGATCAGCGCTATCCACAGAATGCTTCACAAGTTCTTCCACTATTTTCCAACTAGAATTTGGATCAATGCGTTGCAAGGCAGAAGTGATGTATAATCGTACCACTGGCGATCGGTCTTCCCGAGCCATTCTGGTAAATTTTGCAATTGCCACAGGCGATGGAGAATAATCCTCACACAAAAACTGAATAGCCCATGCTCGTACATACTCATCCTTATCTGCCAGCATTTCAATGAGATTGTTGCTATTAAGCCCACCTGTTACGTGCAAAGACCACATAGCCCGCAGACGCCAGTCGGAAATTGAACTAGTTTCAAATATATTTCGGAGCAGATCATGGGTATTACTTCCAAGTTTTGATTTAGATGCGCGACTTTGTAAAATAATACGTGCCCGTCGCGCATGCCATTCACTTTTATTTTTCTGAAGATCAACAAGCTGCTTGTCGGTCATTTCTGCCAAATCCGAATAACGATTGTCCCAGTTTTCTGCAAATGACTTGGTCGGTGTGATTCTAAAAACTCTGCCCGTTTCTTTATTAAGAACTTCTTTTCCGCAGATATCGGCATCATGCCAATCTAAAACATAAATAGCTCCATCAGGACCAATTTCCATACTAAAGCCTACAAATTGAGCATTATTGGCTTTCATCAGTTCATCGCCATGATGGGCTGTAAAACCCGAGCCTTTTCGTACAGGAACATCTGATAGAATAGCATGGTCATGAATATTGGCCATAAAAATGCGTCCCTGATGCGATGCTGGAAAAGCATCAGACAAGTACACCCTTGCCCCTCCATGTGCAGACTGATGTCTATGATCGGCAATGGTTTTTATATCGTTATAGAAATAAGGATTGAAATGCTGACCACCCTGACGCTGATATATGCCTCCAGGTATGATATGCCAAAGATGCGGAATGACACATGCACTTACAAATAATTGTCCTTTTGCATCGTAATCAATGCCCCATGGGTTACTAAGACCATGTGCCACCACTTCAAATCTGTCTTTAGTAGGATGATACCTCCATACTCCGCCATTAATATCTACACCTTCTCCATCCAGTAAATCTTCAGGAAAGGGGTCATTATGTTTATAAAGCCGCCCTCTTCCGTTCGGTTTTCTAACTTTTGAAGGGGTTGCAAAACCCTGTAATCCATATAACCAGCCATCTGGTCCCCAATGTAAGCTATTTAGTGTTTCATGCCGGTCGCGGATTCCCCAACCCGTAAGGCGAATTTCAATATCAGCAATATCAGCTAAATCATCACCATTTCGATCCGGAATAAAAAGTAAGTTAGGCGGAGCTCCAACAAATACACCATCAAATCCGACTGCGATGGCAGATGGAAAAGCAATCCCTTCCATAAAAACTTTTCTTGTATCGGCAATTCCATCTCTATTCGTATCTTCTAATATCAATATACGACTAGTACCATCATTTGAAAATCCATGCCCCCTAGATTCATAATCCATATTTTCAGCGATCCACAATCGTCCGCGATCATCCCAACAAAAAGCCATGGGTTGTGTCATCATCGGTTCAGAGGCCCATGCATTAACCTTAAATCCATCGATCAGCGTCATATTCGCAACTGCTTGTGCCGGAGTTAAAAATTTTGCTTCACGACCTTCCTTCTGCGCTAAATCCCACAATGCAGTCATTGAGTACATTGAAGCTTTACCGCTGAAATCTCCCCATGACTTGGATAGTACCTCCTCGTTGAAATCTCCGGTATAAACTAGTAATTGGTGCCGAATAGTTTCTGTTTCTCCTTTTTTGATTTTCCAATCACCTAAACGTGCCCGCGAAGGTCCCACTCCCATTTGATCATCAACCCGCCAGGTTTGTGGAAAACCTTTATTGGTCGGATGGTCGAAGATTGTGATGTGAGCCAAATCTTCACGCCCCTCTATCTGCATTCCTACATCAACCCATGCAGCACGTTGTCCTTCTGCTTTGTCATTACGTTGTAAAACAGAATTGACGACTTCACCTTTTATTCCCTTACGCCATGGCATGCGGAGAAACAAACCGCCGTAAGAATATTCGCTAATTGTGATGTCTGTTTTAGCTTCGCCATTCCATTCAAGATTGAGCAAAAATTTTCCTTTCTGTTCACTTATCGACCAGTTTTGAGTTTCTGTAAGAATAGTATTACCATTTTCGTCAAGCATATCATAAACCGTTTGCCATTTTAATTCTGAACCTTCGGCTTCTATAATCTTTGCTGAAATTTTCTTCCAGTAGTCTCCCTGTGGATTGTGGAAATAATCCCGATCATTTACCCGGGTAAAACCCCAATAAAGACCTGTTTGATGCTTGTGGTGGCCAGGACTATATTCTGTTAGTATTCCTTTGCCATCGGGAGCAGTGATAGGATGTAAATAAGGACGAAAATCTGCCTTTGCAATCTGCGTTACAACCGGCATTTCAAGATCATTCCAGAAGACAGAAATTGTTCCCGTCTTCCCGTCTTGCTCAATTCTAAACCCTTTTGCTTTACTAACCGCTTTATCCTG
>JBBREG010000316.1:0-3062 GCA_038203125.1 Chitinophagales bacterium | reverse complement strand
ATCAGCATTATAATTGACGGCTTATTATGGTCGGCAGTCGGATTTGCACAGGCAGGTACGCTTGACGATACTTTCGGGAATGGTGGAATTGTTACTACATCAATGAGCAGTAGCAATGATTTTTGCACCGCGGCAGGATTGCAATTTGATGGTAAAATTGTGCTTTCAGGGAAGAGTAACAATAACATTGGATTGCTACGCTACCATGCCAATGGCAACCTGGACATGAGTTTTGGTGATAGCGGTATGGTCTCAACAGATCTGGGCACTATTTCCGACAACTCGGAATCTATGGCAATTCAACCGGATGGAAAAATCGTCGTGTGTGGAAAAAACTCAAATGATATCGCACTCCTTCGTTACAATTCGGATGGCAGTCCGGATAGCACTTTCGGAGGTGATGGAATAGTCATGTTCGATTTTGGCAGTCAGGCTGATGAGGCAAGGGATGTAATACTTCAGGAAAACGGAAAACTGATTGTAGTAGGGAATACAAACATCGATCCTGCTGTGGCACGTTTTCACGAGGATGGAATCGTTGATTCCTCATTTGCTGAAAACGGTATTTTCACATTCGATGCAGGTAGCGGAAGCCAAAACTTCCATGCGGCGGCCTTGCAATCCGACGGGAAAATAGTGATCACAGGAACTGCCAATCAGGATGTACTTATTGTACGACTTGAAACAGATGGAAGTCCTGACAGCAGTTTTGGTGTAGATGGTATGATCATTCTCGATATCGACAACGGTAGCGAAGATGATGGTCGCGCTATCTTAATTCAAGACGACCAAAAAATCGTAATAGCAGGAACGACTGAAATGAATTTCACCGAAGATTTCTTGCTGATGCGCTTTCAGAATGATGGAACGCCCGATAATTCATTCGGGAATAATGGCGTAGTACATTTGGATCTGGCTACAGGATCCTATGATTATGGTCGTTCATTAGCCATTCAATCTGATGGTCGGCTTGTGGTAGCAGGCTTTGCCTCGTTTGGTTCTTTGGGATCAGATGACATATTCGCATTGGCTCGTTTTAATCCGGATGGTATCGCAGACGCTGGTTTTGGAGATAATGGCACCGTATTCACATCTTTGGGTCCCAGCCATGATGTAGGTCAAAAAGTATTGATTCAACCAGACAATAAAATTCTGGTGGCCGGATACAGTCTGGTTGCGGATGCTTTCAGCTATGGTTTTGCAGCCGTGCGTTATCTTGGCGATGGAGCCGTGAGTTCGGATATCCTTCACTCCGAAAGTGAAATTCAAATTTATCCCAATCCCAACAATGGTAAATTCACTGTATCAAGTGGATATCTGCTTATTCAGAAAATTGAGTTGTTTACACTTTCAGGGAAAAAAATGGGGGTTGAAATTGACAATATGGGGACTGCATGGA
Organism: Chitinophagales bacterium; assembly: GCA_038203125.1. Lineage (GTDB taxonomy): Bacteria > Bacteroidota > Bacteroidia > Chitinophagales > Saprospiraceae > Opimibacter. The sequence goes on along the minus strand of JBBREG010000316.1, from coordinate 1,663 downwards.
AAGTAGACCTTGATTCCTTGCCTTCGGGCATTTATTTAGCAAAGGTTTATACGAATCGCGGAATATTGAGCAGAAAAGTTGCGGTTATATTTTAGAATATAATCAAAAATTCACGCTACCTCCCGATACCTGGCATCCTCCACAATGGAAAATTTTTCGAACCGCTCGGTATCGATATTGTAAAAATTGATCCTGGCCGATAAAGAATATTATTCAGACTGAGATGCCCACTGCCATCATTCAGCATTTGCCGGGCGGCTTCATTATTAAATTGAGCACTTATCATGCAATACTCCGTTAGTTTTCCAGGATCATTTCCATCCGGTCTTTAATATTGTAACGCTCCAGGATGGATTTGCTGATACGCCAGCCTTTCTAACTTCCTATTTGGATGATTGGTATTTCCATGATCATTCACTTGTAATTACAAAGTATCACATTTTACCAAAAATTCAGTGGAAAATTTCATACCGATCAAAGCGCCTGATGCTACCTCCCTATACCTGGTAACAGTTTCACCTCAATTTGGATGCTACAAGTTCCCAGGCAACGACATTTCTAAAAGCGTGTATGTAATTTTATACTATTTAATTTGAGGAACAGATGTGAAATATCACCCTTCAAAAAAAAAGCTATTTTTAATGAAATGATTGACCCATTGACAGTTTTGTTGAAAAGGGCAATACGCACTGCAACTTGAATGGATAAGATCTCTTGATATGAAAACCCGCAAAGAATTTCATGCCTTTATTGACAGTATCCCTGACGAAAATCTCGTTAAGCGGTACTTTGATCTCATCAAGTCGATTGACCAAAATGCATCGGGTAAGTTGTGGAATGAACTCAGCGCCGAAGAACAGGAAGAGGTGCTGAAGTCCTTTTCAGAAAGTTTTGACGAAAGCGATCTTGTTGTCAATGAGGAAGTGCAAAGCTATTTCCGGAAATGGCTAGGGAAGTAAGGTGGACAAAGCGGGAGTTTGACTTTATATCTCCTATCAAAATTATTTCTTTTGGATATTTCTGTTTCTCATCCAATCGCTTGTTCTAAAATCACCATTGGAACTGACGAATCTGCCATCTTCAAAATAAAAAAACAGATGTTCCTGTTTGGAGTTCAACGCATCCACACCCATATCTTTCAAAAAACCAGCTTTATATTTTTTCGTCAAACTGGTACCATAATATTGTTGGTCGATTCCAAATAATGGTTCTGAATCCATCAGGTTACCAAACATGGCATCATAATCATAATATTCAGCTACGATAAACAATTGTGCATCTATTTGGTCGCAAATGTTTTTCAAACTGGCAGGAGAAATGCAGCGATCAGCGCTGCATTTCGGTTGCCAAAGATATACCAGTGTTTTTGCGTTATCACTCAAACAAGGGGCCAAGTCCAGACCATTGAGTTTGGTAACACCATGTTTGATTTCCTTTTTTGTACATATATCATCATTCACTGAGAGAATAAAGCCAGGATATGTTGTTTCTGTTTTTTTCTGGTAACCATACAATCCCTGCGTAGTACCATTGATTTTACAGGATGTAATGAATATGAGCAGTACCAGACCGCAGATCCCTTTCATTTATAAATCCTCAGGTTCTATCACCCGAATAACCCCATTACGGCTTACAACCACGCGCTGTCCCAACTGTTTTTTAC
>JBBREG010000315.1:0-3106 GCA_038203125.1 Chitinophagales bacterium | reverse complement strand
TCTGCAAAGGTGATCGTCCGTATACAAAATGATCGTGCCATATGGGTGCAGATATCCAAACTTGGATTTGAAGTGGGAAGAATGTTGGTCACTCCCGATTCCTCCTTTTTCATCAACCGGCTGGAACAAAGCTATGCAGCTCACCGGACCAATGATTTTTTCAAAAAATACAATCTGCCTGCAGACTTCGATATGTTTAGTAATGTTTTTACGGGCGGGGCCTATGTTCCACCTGTTTTGAATAAAATAGAGATTGAAAATGATGGAGCACTTTATCTCGAATCTACGCAGGTGTCCGCCCGTCATTGGATTGATACTGACAGAAGGCTGATCAAATCTCAGGTCATGGACCCTAATAACCATGAATGGAATGCCGATTATAGCAGTTACCAACAGGTAAATTCAGGTCAACATTTCCCATTTCATCGGGGAAATTCCCTAATGATCGATGGGCAGACCAATCTTTTTACCCTTGATTATTCAACAATTGAGGTCAATGTACCGCAGGAATTACCTTTTTCCATACCTTCACATTATGAAAAAATGTAATGCGTATGGCAGGGCGTCTATAGTTCTGTGTATCCTTTTTTCAACAGTCATAGTCTCCGGCCAAACCAAGGCCGACCTCGAAGCCCAGCGCAAAGCCCTGGAGAAGCAAATCAAGACTACCACAGAAACCCTGCAGAAGACTGAAAAAACCAAGTCGAAAACGGTCAGCCAGCTCAAGGTTCTCAACACCCAGATCACACAACGTCAGGAATTATTGACTACGATCAATAAAGAGTTGCAGCATGTAAACAGAGAGGCGGCAGAACAGGAGAAAAGTAAAAATGAAGCCGATACTGCGATCGATGATTTGGAGACACGATTGCACTACGCTCTTCGGACTGCGTATGTCCGCAGCCAACTCCAACCTCAGTGGGTGTACCTCCTGAGTTCCTCCAGTTTTAGTCAGGCCATGATGCGCTGGATGTACCTCCGGCAATACAAGCGATATGTATCCCAACAACTAACCGCACTGACCGAAAAGAAACAATTGCATCAGGCGTTACTGCAGCAGTTAGAAGAAAATAAAAAAACGAAAACGCTTCTATATAACGAAGAAGAGAAGGAGAAGAAAGAGATCCTTGCTGCCAAACAAAAACAGGAAGCACTTGTAAATGATCTGGCGAAGGAGGAAAAAAAATTACGTAGTCAGCTGACATCTACACAGGCGAAAAAGAAAAAACTGGATGATGAGATCGCCCGATTAATAAAAGTTGAAACTAAAAAAGTTACCAGTGCGGGTCTTACGTCTGCACCTGAGACAAAAGCGCTCAATGACCAGTTTTCTTCCAATAAAGGAAAACTGCCCTGGCCTGTCAGTAAAGGAAGTATCAGTGGCCGTTTCGGTGAACATCCACATCCTGTTCTCAAAGGCATCGTCGTTCAAAATAACGGGATTGATATCCAGGCTGAAGCGGGAGCATCTGTCAAAAGTTTATTCAATGGAACTGTAGCTTCCGTGACCCGTATTCCCGGATATGATTATATGATCATGGTGCGTCATGGTTTATACTTCACTGTCTACAGCCGTGTGGTGAATGTCTCTGTCAAGAAAGGGGACACTGTCACCACAGGTCAGAAGATCGGCAGTCTCGGCAGCGAAGAACCTGAGTTACACCTGGAGATCTGGAAAGATAAGACCAAGATGAATCCGGAGTCGTGGATAGCCAAAAAATAAGCTGAAGTGTAAGCTCTGCCAGCGCTGTGCGTCTGGCCTCTGGCGTCTTTTCATCTGGCATCAAAAAATGCATCAGACCCTGTAAGATCAGTGCCTTACGTATTATCCCCGTATACTTGTATCCCTGAAACAACTGAACACGAATGGCATTAGCTAAAAACGACTGGAACCTCGGTGAAAAGAACAAAACCATTGGAGGGCAGCATATCGAACGTGCTGTATTGATTGGTGCTATTGTGCCACCCAATACGGAAGAAAAGATCATCGAATATCTCGATGAATTGGAATTCCTTGCACAGACGGCCGGGGCAGAGACGGTCAAACGCTATACTCAGAAGATGGCGCATCCTGATTCCCGGACTTATATCGGAAAAGGAAAGGTTGAAGAAATCGGCAAGTATATCGAAGAACATGAAATTGACCTGGCCATTTTTGATGACGACCTGACCGGTAAACAGACGAATATCCTGGAGGAGGAATGGAAAATTAAAATTGTAGACCGAACGAGTCTCATCCTCGATATTTTTGCTGCCAGAGCACAGACATCGCAGGCACGAACTCAGGTTGAACTTGCACAAATGCAATATCTCCTTCCACGCCTAAGAGGTCTGTGGTCTCACCTGGAAAGACAACGAGGGGGTATTGGGATGAGAGGTCCCGGGGAACAGGAAATTGAAACGGACAGACGTATTGTCCGTGAGAAAATTTCTTTTCTCAAAAAGAAACTGGAGAAGATCGATCAGCAAAATGTCACGCAACGAAAAAACCGTGACGAACTCATCCGTGTTTCCCTGATCGGATATACCAATGTTGGGAAGTCGACATTGATGAATCTGCTGAGCAAGAGCGATGTATTTGCGGAAAACAAATTATTTGCCACACTGGATACCACGGTGCGTAAGGTTGTATTTGGCACCATGCCATTTTTATTAAGTGATACAGTTGGATTTATTCGAAAACTTCCGCATCATCTTGTGGAAAGTTTTAAATCTACGCTTGATGAAGTACGGGAGGCGGATATATTACTTCATGTGGTGGATGTATCCCATCCGCAATATGAGGATCACATCAATGCAGTGCATCAAACGTTGCTCGAAATCAAAGTAGAACAGAAGCCAACGATCATGGTGCTGAATAAAATAGACCTGTATCGCCAACAGCATTATGATGATTATCTCGGAGCTGATATCAAAGAGCAGATTGAAGAAGAGATTCAGGACCGGTTGCGTAATGAATATAGTGTTAATACTGTCCTGATATCTGCCGCTACCGGAGAAAACATACCGCTGCTGAGAGAGAAACTGACTGAAAAAATCATGGAAGCTTATGCGATTCGCTATCCATTTCGAACAAAAGAGTGGTAACGGCGCCTGGATATGGAAT
>JBBREG010000314.1:0-3109 GCA_038203125.1 Chitinophagales bacterium | reverse complement strand
CTATAAATGGTTCTTACTAATTGCAACGCATCCCTTTTCATATCCTGCCACAAACTATATTTATACTCCTTGCTGAAATCTTTAGTGCATTCAAATATTTTTAAAATAAGCCTGTACGTATCTCTGTAAACCGGTAAGTCATAATATAAAGGGAACCTCTAAAAACCTATCATAAAAGTATGATATATGATTTGAAATTTCTATCTTGAAGGTATGAAAAATAAGAATCAATTGGGACTGTTTGACAAGCAAGAAAGGATGGCAAAGCTTAATATGCTTCGAGATCCTCTTGTCTCTATAGGCCAAACAATTAATTTCGAATCATTCAGGATTATTCTCGAGGAAGCAACAACACTAGCTCCGCAAGGTAAAGGAGGAAGACCTCCCTTTGATCGGGTGATGTTATTCAAAGCACTTGTGCTACAGAAGTTATATGGTCTAAGCGACGAGCAATTAGAATACCAGATCAATGACCGGTTAAGTTTTATGCGATTCCTTGGCTTGGAGCTTTCCGATAAGGTGCCAGACCAGAAAACGTTTTGGCTATTCAGGGATGCGCTTACCAAATCAGGTGTAATTGACCAAGCCTTCGTGCTTTTCCGCGATAGGTTGCGTCGGGAAGGCTATATCGTACACGAAGGTAAAATCGTTGATGCAACGCTTGTGAAGTCTCCGATACAACGGAATTCACGTGAAGAAAACGAACAGATCAAGAATGGAGAGACCCCAGTCGACTGGTCCGAGAACAAGCGTAGACAAAAGGATGTAGACGCATCATGGACTAAAAAGCATGGAAAAAGTCACTACGGATATAAGAACCATATTAAGATGGATGCTAAGAGTAAACTTATTGATGAGTTCCAAGTGACTGCTGCAAATGTTCATGATAGTCAGGTATTGGAAGAACTGCTTGATGAAACAGATGCTAAGAATCCATTATGGGCAGATGGCGCATATGATAGCGAGGAAATAAGGAAGGTATTAAAGAAGCATAAGATAGGATGCAGGATACATAAAAAAGGCTCGCGACATGTGACATTAACACCTCACCAAAAGGGAGCGAATAAATTTAAGTCCAAAACACGATGCAGAGTGGAGCATGTATTTGCTTCCATTCGAAACAGGGTGAATGGATTAACTGTTCGATGCATTGGATTAATGAGAAGTACAGCGGATATCACACTACAGAATCTCGTATATAATATGACTAGAGTAGATTACTTAAAGAAACTTGATGGAATAAGTCTGTCTACTTGATAAAATGTAGTAAAAAAGAACATAAAAGGCCAAGAATTCACAGTTGATTTAATTTCATCTGATGATTTTCTAGCGTATAGAAAATCTGAAGCACTGCCAAAGACAATGAAATTTTTCAAAAAGCAAAAACCTAAAGAGAATGTGTCAAGAAAGGAAGTTCTTAGAGGTGCCCATATATATCAACAAAGTTGTTGAAGTCTGCTATATTATTAGGTGTATCACCAAGGTGCAATGTCCTTAATCTATCTCTATAGGTTCTGATATCGTTTATATTAGGTGTTAGCCCATTGAATATCATCCTAGGGGTAAATCCGGAAATGTTATCGGGGCCTGTTATGGTTGCATTATTTGGATCAGTCACATTGTCGCCTAAAGTATTATCACCCAAATCCCACATTAATCCTCTCGGAATAAAATTATTATCCCATTCAAAATTTTCACCTCCAGCAGGTGTATTTCCATAAATAGCACCCGTAAAATTACCAATGGCCTCACCTAATGCTACCTGACCTGGACAGCAATTACCGTTGAAATTTCCAAATTCACCATATCCTGCATTATTAATAATATGGTTTCTATATCCGAACCAGTATCCTTCTCCTGCCAAACTATAGTGTGAAGCATGACCTAGTTCGTGAAATCCAGTTCCTGTAAACCGAGCGGCTGTTTCATTTACGCCATATTGATTTAGAATGTCGGGTAGATGGGCCAACGAAAATATGTACAATGGTGGAAAGACAACTGCGGCAATAAATGAAGGCCATGAATTAAAAAGACTCCACTGTAACATAGGTGCAGCCGCTCCACCTTCGCCTGCAGCATTTGTCCAATTGAGATCTGTTCTAGGTTGAGGGACACCATCCCCTGCAACAGCAATTCGGTACTGATTTACTGTATTTAACGAATGAGCTGCTGCCCTATACATCCTTGCACGTGAGGTATTATCTGCCGCTCCACTATTATATTCAACTAATATGTTATTGTACGGAGGTGCATTGAACCTGCCCGCAAAATCTCTTACTGCTCGCAAACTTAACCAATAACGTGTATCTCTTGCTTTTACATCTGAATTTTTAAATCGAACCCACATCCACACTTTCCCTGAATAGCTACTGTTAATTCTCCAGCATCCATTTTCATCTGTATAGGTTTGATCATTGCCAAACCATGCATCTTTTACTTTTATGGAAGCAATCTCTACTGGTACCATACCAAAATCATGTTCAACCCTTAAACATCCAGCAGGAAATCTTGTGTTGCCAGGTATCGGGCAACCACAAGCATTTGTTGATGGTGTCGGTGGTGGCGGCGGTGGTGGAATCTCTACACATTCCCATTTGTAAATTGGAAGCCCAGTAACTGGGTTAACTACGTCAAACTCTGTTACCAACATCCATTCATAGCCCTCCGGGCAAGGTATATCTGGTAAAATTGGAATCATAAGAGCGGATAAAACTGCTGCCCCATAAGTTCCAACTTTTGAGGCGGAAAGGCCTCCATCAAACACGTATTCATTAATTTGTTGACCGTTACCGGTTAACATGAAACTTCCTGCCAAAAGTAATGGATCCGATTTATCAATATATAATTCATCAATTATCTCATATGGCACATTTGGCAATTGTATTCCAATTGGAATAGAAGCGTATTGGAATGTGTAAATTGAATCAGGTGCTGTAGGGTCAAAAAATGCATCTCCTTCTGAAATAATTTCATATTCAAACGGAAAATCGAACAACGGGATAATACCGCTAGCTTCCCAATCCTCTAAGATGTCAAGATGCTCCTCAGTGGTAGGTTTAAATTGCAAATACCTATGTGTAGCATTTTTGTCAGGCATACTGCTACCGTA
>JBBREG010000313.1:0-3189 GCA_038203125.1 Chitinophagales bacterium | reverse complement strand
GCATATCCCATGAATCCTCGCCTTCCTTCACAACATCCGCCAGTGGTTTTTCTGCGCGTCGTGAATACACACAGACTGGCCGATATCCTGTGGGTGTGGCACATATCATCATACGCAAATCAAATACAAAGGTCTCCCCCTTATTGTTCGGAATGGTACCCAGGTGAAAAAACTTACCTGCTTCTGTGCGTGAACTCCACCGGTAATTTCCAATCAATGATTGAACGATAAATTTGGAATATTCATAATCCCGTTCCATGAATTGCTGCAACTCCGCATCATTGACAATCGTGTACACACCCTGCCCTGCATTGCTGTATGGCACTTTGATGACAGCCTGTCCACCCATACGTCTCACCCACACAGGCACTTCTTCCTTACTGACATCCCAGATCGTTTCTGGTGTCCGTATTTTGAGGCCCAGACTTGTGATTTCCTTGTTATAAATATCATACGCTTTGGAGGCCATGAGTTTGTTGCGCCCACCCGCGAGACATGCTACAATCGGGTTATAAATTTTTGTGCGTGTGGATGCTGGTATACGATTCCAGGGTTTTTGTGTTACATACCGGAATGCAGCTGCGAGAGGACGCCATTTATTTTTTTCATCCAGGATCTCCATCATTTTACTCTTGTACCGAATATGATCATTTGGACGATCGTTATGAAATGGCACGAGATACACCGGATGTTTTAGTAGATCCGCCATGGATGCAGCATATCCGCTATTTTCCATAATGTTTTTATCATACAGGATTGCCACGGGTGATGATGTAGGCAAACTTTTAATATTACAACATGGAATAAACGACTTTTCAATCAGATCCCTATACCCACCCTGCACCTGGTGATCCAAAGGCAACGGCATCGATTTCTGACCTGATGGACAACTATTATTTTCAATAATCACCATTTGCCGTTTCCCTTTGGCATTGGTCACATTGATGAGATCAGCTCCCGACCAGAAGTAATATTGCGGCTGGTAATTGATGATTTCTCTCAACTTCCCTGCCTTTACTTGCGGATGCAGGTGGCAGTACCGGTCGATGATCAGTTGATTATCGAGATGAAGAAAAAAATTGATCAGCGGATGGATCGCGGCATTCATTGCCTTGGGATACCAGTGCTGATGATTTTCAAAACTGCCGGGAGGAATTAATAGGGTTTTTTCGTCTGGATTCATTTTATATATCCGGTGAAGGTGTCCATTTATCCAGGGGTGAAACTTTCCATTGGCGCAGCATGGGTAGCAGGTTTTCAATTTTGTCTGCAGACATAAGAAGGGATCGGGATGATTTGTTTAAAAATCCTTCGTTCACCATGACATCTGCCTGCAGTAAGAGGTGGTTAAAATAACCACCAGGATTATAGACGATGATTGGTTTGTGATGTAGATGCAGTTGTGCCCAGGTCAGCGTTTCAAATAATTCATCCAGCGTGCCAAATCCTCCGGGAAAGGCAATAAAAGCGTCCGATTTGTTGACCATGGCGAGCTTCCGGCTATGCATATCTTCGACCACGATCAGCTCAGTCATACCATGGTGAGCTATCTCTTTTTGCTGAAGACCCTTTGGGATAATACCCGTGCAGAGCCCGCCTAATTCAAGCATGGTATCAGCCATGATGCCCATCAGGCCAATACGTCCACCGCCATTGACCAGGTGGATCTGATTCGTTACAAAAATCTCCGCAAGTCGAATTGCCTCCGCTTTATAGATAGACTGGCTGCCACTAGCGGAGCCGCAATAGACGCAGATGGATTTCAGTGTGTTCATTTGAAGGTGAAGATAATGATATTGGATTTTGGGCTACATTCGGACCATGATTTATTATCCCCATCAATGTTGAACTCAAGTCATTTACATGCAGGTTTTTAAGTTCGGAGGCGCATCCGTCAAAGATGCTGAAGCTATCAGGAATGTGGCCGCTATCATCAGCATGACACCAAGCCGGCCGCTGGCCGTCGTCATATCAGCAATGGGGAAGACGACCAGCGCGTTGGAAGAACTTATTCGTACGCATTATAACCAGCCGGATAATCTTCCTGCGATGGTTGAAAAGCTGAAGCAATATCATGAGAAAATTGCTGTCGAGTTGCTGCAGGGAGCTGAACAACTGCTGCTTACTGACCTGCATGATATTTGGGTCGAACTTGGATGGATCCTCGAAGATGAACCCCATCCGGATTACAATTACCACTATGACCAGATCATTGTATTTGGAGAACTTGTATCCACTAAAATTGTAAGTGCCTATTTAACTCATCAGCAGATTGCCCATCAATGGCTGGATGCAAGAAGCTTTATTAAAACTGATTCCGGGTATAGAGAAGCTCGTGTGCAGTGGGATGCAACTCAAAATGCCGTGAATACCATTGTCAAAAAATCGCTGACAGAGGATGGAATAATAATTACCCAGGGCTTTATTGGATCTACTCCTTATAATGAAAGTACTACGTTGGGACGAGAAGGATCTGATTATACAGCAGCTATTCTGGCGTACACCCTTGATGCAGAATCCGTAACCATTTGGAAAGATGTACCCGGCATCATGACCGGTGATCCAAAACGATTTGAAAAAGTGATGCGGCTTGAAGAAATATCATATCATGAGGCAATAGAGATGACCTACTATGGTGCCAAGGTCATCCATCCGAAAACCATCAAGCCCCTGCAGAATAAGAATATTCCTTTATTCGTGCGACCCTTTGATCACCCCACACAATTTGGCACCAGGATCAGTGAGACAGAGTCTCCATTTTTACCTCCTATCGTTGTCGTTGAATCTGACCAGGTATTACTTCAGATTGCAACCAAAGATTTTTCATTTGTCGCGGAGGAACATATCAGTGAAATCTTCGATCACATTGCCAGCCATCGGATCAAAGTCAACATGATGCGCAACACGGCAGTTAGTTTTCTCGTCTGCGTAAAAAATGAATTCGATAAACTTGAAAAGCTTTCCGAAAATCTAGAAAATTCATTCCATATCACTTCTATTGAAAATCTTGATCTAATCACTATTCGACATGCCAACCAGGGCGTTCTGGACCAGGTCCGCAAAGGAAAAGAAATCATTCTGGAAGAGCAGTTTGGTGATACCCATCAACTTGTGGTGAAAGCGTAAAGGAGCGTGGGGCATGGGGCATGGGGCAAGGAGGTATGTCGAAGCGGAGCGGATACTTCGACA
>JBBREG010000312.1:0-3240 GCA_038203125.1 Chitinophagales bacterium | reverse complement strand
TTTAAATATCTCACTGCATTCATTACCCGAGAACATGTGCTTGCACGTATCGGTGATGAAGGATCCGAAGGAGCTGCAGGTCTGGCTGGATTATGGCTGGATACCACTGTTGTAAAGGATGAGCAATACAGGATCCTGAGAGGATTGAAGCTGGATTATATTGATAAATCGGATCACCAGACACTGATCCGATTTCACAAAAGCGAACTGACAAATCCCATGGCAAACTTCAGGGCCGGGGATATCGCAGTGATGTATCCGGATTCAGGATTGGTTACGAATAATCCTACAAAGTATCAACTATATAGGGCCAATGTGTTACATGCGGGTCCCACCGAAATTATCATCAGGTTGCGCAATAACCAGGTGCATACCCGACAAATCGAGGAGGTCCCTTTATGGAATATTGAGCATGATCTTTTAGACTCCAGTTTCAGAGGTTTGTATCAATCTTTATGGTCGTTTATGAGTGCTGATATTCAAAGGAGGCAACTCATCTTTGGATTGATAAGACAACCAGCAATTTCTTCACAAAAATTCCCTCTACCGGATGGATTGACATCACATCAGCTGAAAATTTATCATGAAGCATTAAGTGCAGGTCCTTTGTATCTTTTATGGGGGCCCCCTGGTACCGGAAAGACAAGCCGAATGTTGAAAAGCTGGGTAGGGTATTATTTTTTCCATACCAACAAACGGATTGCATTGTTGGCATATACCAATAAGGCAGTTGATGAAATTTGTGATGCATTACAACACCTCGGCGAAGAGATCAGTCAACATTATATTCGAATCGGATCGCGTGCGGGCACCAGTATAAAATATCATCATCGTCTGCTTGATTCAGTGATAAGTCCAATGACAACGCGCCAGGAGATCAGGACCGAGCTGGAATCTACAAGAATTTTTGCCGGGACAGTTGCGTCTTTCCAGGGCAAGCGTGAGATCTTTCGAATGATTCACTTTGATGTGGCGATCATTGATGAAGCTTCGCAAATCCTGGAACCTTCGATGGTGGGTTTGCTGACACAATTTGAAAAAATAATACTAATTGGTGATCACATGCAATTACCTGCAGTGTCCATACAACCCATGAAATTTCGGCGAATACCTTCATCGGTGGCTTGGGCAGAGCGAATTGGCATGAGTGATAGTGGTATGTCCTATTTCGAACGTATCTACAGGCTGTACATGAAAAAAAATTGGCAGCATGTCATCGGCACCCTCAGTGAGCAAGGAAGAATGCATCGCGATATAGAGAAGTATGCCAATGAACACGTGTACCAGAGCCAATTAAAATTATTACATCCTGAGGTACAATCTATCCCACTCGAAGAAATCACCGGGGTAGGGAATCATGTCATTTTTCAGAAGCGACTCATCTATATACCGACTACATCTACTATCCAGGAATTGCATCAAAAGACGAATGCTGAAGAAGCAAATACAACTGTACAACTAATCCTGGCGTGGCAAAAATTAATGCGGGAAAAGGAAATTTCCTGGACCATAGGTGTGATCACGCCTTTTAGAGCACAGATTGCAGCGATACTACATACGGCGCATCTTGCCCAGGTTGATATGGAACATGTGACTGTCGATACCGTTGAGCGTTATCAGGGGGGTGCGAGAGATATTATCATCATGTCTGCTGCTGTCAATAGCAGGCAATACCTGTCAAGGATTGTATCGCTAATTGATGAAGGCATCGACCGAAAGCTGAATGTTGCAGTCACACGTGCGCGACAACAATTTATACTTGTTGGTAATCCCGAGATCCTTGAAACGGAACAATCATATAGGGCGCTTATAGAAATGTCACATCGGGTCGTTTCTGTCCCATTATGATAAATGTCGTTTCGACTCCGCTCCGACAAATGTCGTTTCGACTCCGCTCAACGACCTGTAAATTTTCAGAGGAGTGAGATTGAATGAGGCATTGAACGGAGTGGAAATGTCACTCACCGTGGTCATTGAGCGGAATCGAAATGACATAACTCCGCCCAACTAACAGAGACCCACTTAATCAACCTGTACCGCAGCCAATCCTTCCGAAAAATCACGCATATCCAGAGATCCTGCTGGTGGATAGAATGCCAGTTTTTGGAATGAATTGATGAATGCAATTCCTTCTTCAAAAGCGGCACGGGCAAAACCTTCTTTATAATCCCATGCCAGGCCAAATACAGTTCCTGTCAAATCTTCTCCAGTAAGATTAATGTATCCCCATAAGTCGTCTTTACTGTATGCTGCAACACCTTCGCGGTATTTGTTGATTTGTTGATAAAAATTTGAGGACAGAACGTTATCGTGGTTATCTATCAATTGATATCCCTGGTCAGACTTACGTGCCCAACGTTTTTCTTCCAGATATATAATATTTGAAAAAGGAATTGATTTGGATTTTGTAGATAAGGACAACAAGAACATCTGTTCGCCTTCGCGCACAGATACGACTTCATTATCGCTGTCCACTAATTTGGCTCCAGGGAGATGTAATAATTCATTCCCGGCAAAATCAAATGCATAAGCATCATCACCTGTATTGCATAATATGATCTCGCTACCTAGTGGAATTTTGATCTGGTCAAATTGGGCTTTTACAATTTCTGTTCCTTTCGTATTGATGACGCCTAGTTTATCCTGGAATTCCACAACACAAAGACCTCTGGAAAAATTGTAACCGCGTGTATAAATGGGTTGTATCACAATCTGGCCGGAAGCGTCGATATAACCGAATGCAGAACCTACGCTGACGCGGGCACGACCATCTGAAAAATCATCAGCGGCTGCCCACCCTTCACCTATGATCGGGATACCGGATTTATCAATAAACTGAGCTGGCTGATCAAATTGTTCGATTCGGGCAAACCCTTCATGAAAAGCCCAGGCAGATTTATAGATTGGCTTAATAATGATATCTCCCTCTTTGTTGATAAAGCCCCATTTGCCATTTTTATTAAGGGATGCTAATCCTTCACTAAAAGGGCCTACATCATCGTAGGCTGCATCGATGGCAATCGTCCCTGTGGTATCCATAAATCCCCATTTGTCCTGTGGTGCTTCATAATCAGCCATATAGATATCCTCTTCTGTAGTTGTAGAAGTATGCCGCTTACAGCTGATAATGAACACTCCAATTCCTGCTAAAAGCAGTAAAAAAACCTTCATCTTAGCCTGAAAGCAATGTAACATATTTGATTTGAGTGCGTTAGTTAAAGAATTACACCTCCAAAGTAC
>JBBREG010000311.1:0-3329 GCA_038203125.1 Chitinophagales bacterium | reverse complement strand
ATTCATCAGCAGATCCCAACCCAGGGCTTTGTGTGTGGATAATAGTGTTTCAAAGTTTTTGACTTTATCTGCAGGCGTTGGCCATTGGTGGTAATCACCATAATCATGATTACCCAATACAGAGTACACACCTAAAGGCGCTTCAATCTTGCTAAACATTTCGATGAAAGGTTCCATCTCGTCTGCCTTCGAATTGACAAGGTCGCCAGTAAAAAATACGATGTCGGGTTTGAGTTCATTGATCAATGTAATGCTTCGTTCAACAGGTTCTTTCATCAGGAAACTCCCGGAATGAATATCTGAGATCTGTACGATCTTAATACCCTCCAGATCCGGATGCAAATCTTTGACCGGAACTTTGGTTTTAAGGACCTGGTATCTGTATGGATTGCGGGCCATACCGTAAATAAGACTGAACAAAGGAATGGAGCCCAACGCAATCGCCGCATACGTCATCCATTTGGATCGTTGTGTAGAAAGTTTCCACTCACTGAATCCTATATTAAGCGCGCCGAATACCAGTCGCCGAAAATCATCAATCAGAATGACAGCCGCTATCATCAACTTGGCAAAATAAATAATGAAGAGTAGTGTCCTGAATGTTACTATAAATCCTTTAGGCAGGCTCTCACTCCACCCGGTTGCAAACCCAATGACGAAAAGTACTGTCAAAACAGGTATGGACCAATACACGATATAGGTGGCAATCCTGACTGACCTTGCTGACCCCATCACGATGTAGCGAAAGGCCTGGAACGCAAATAAATCAATGACTAAAATGAGAACACTTAGAATCAGGAGCCGGGTCATCATTGTGACGTTGTTTTCAATCCCTACAATAACACAAAGATGCGAAAGATGTTATCCGTACCGTGGTTTGATCCGCTATTAACAATGATTTAAGTGTGGTCATTGCGTTTAGAGAGTTTAGAGTTGAATTTCTTCGAATCAACCAGGATAGAAAATTTCGTCTTCTAAAGTTTCTCAACCATTATTGTCGAAGCCAACAAAGTCAAACCCACTCAACACCGGCTCGAGGGCAAAGCTTTGAAATACCGGGGGTCATTGCCCTGAAATGAATACAATTCCACAACTTTAGGGATGAATCATTTTATCCTGGTGACCGGCGCATCAACCGGTATCGGTCTTGCAAGTTGTGAGCATCTGCTCAGAGAGGGTTATCACATCATTGGTGGTGTCAGAACTTCCATGGATGCAGAGCGCTTAACTAACGCATTAGGTCCAAATTTTCACGCAATAATCCTGGAGGTAACCAACCCAGAGTCAGTCACAAATGCCGCCTACGGTGTTGCTGCATTAATCGGAGAAGATCTCTTGGTAGCAATTGTCAATAATGCCGGGATCGTAATCTCCGGAACTGTCTTACATGTTCCCATAGAAGAATGGAAGCGTCAATTTGACGTAAACGTATTTGGTCTTCTCGACACCACGCAAAAGTTCTTTAGCTATCTGATCAAAGCCAGCAAATCGTCTGATCCGCATCCAGTGCGGATCATCAATATGAGTAGTGTCTCGGGAAGGTTTGCAAGTCCGTTTATGGGGCCATATGCAGCTTCCAAATATGCCCTTGAGGCTTTAAGTGATAGTTTGAGACGGGAGTTGTACATGTATGATATCGAGGTAGTTCTGATTGAGCCTGGAAGTATTGCCACACCCTTGTGGGACAAGGCTAAGGAAGCCGTTCAATATGTCGGACCGGAACATGAATGGATGTTGCCGTTTAAAAACAAGATCATCGATCACAATGTGGCAACAGGCCTTCATGTTGATGAAGTAGCACAATGTGTGGTAAAAACGGTACGGGATAAAAATGTGAGGACGCGCTACCTGATCAAAGCCCAATCCTGGAAATTCAGAATCGTCAGGATGCTGCCCACATCATGGGTCGATCGATTAATCCTGAAAAAACTCAGAAGCAAATCGAATATCAGGCCCTTTTAATGGAGCACAGACTATCATCCAAAAATTATTTGAGGAAAAAGAAGTGGATGAGCTCCTAGGTAAAAGCCTTCTTCTCTTTGATCTTGGCTTTCTTTCCAACCAGATCGCGGAGATAAAACAGTTTTGCACGACGAACTCTTCCTTTCTTCAGCACTTTAATCTCAACAATGTGAGGAGAACTGAAAGGGAAAATACGCTCGACGCCAACACCATTGGAGATCTTACGAACTGTGAAGGTTTTTCCGGCACCTGAACCTTTGATCTGGATCACGTCACCTTTAAAATCCTGGATACGCTCTTTGGCACCCTCGACGATTTTATAGGAAACAGTAATACTGTCACCTGATTTAAAATCAGGAAATACAGGTTGCGGATTGAGTTGCTGATGAACTAACTTGATAAGATCCATGACGCTTTACTTGGCTTACTTCTTAAAAAAGAGCGACAAAGGTATTATTTTTTCCTGTAGTAACCCAGTAGTAATATTTTTTTACCGGATAAGCGTGACAAACTCCCGCAACTCATGTGGCCTGGATCGGGCATCGATATATTGTAGTACACATAGGTAAACGCCAACTGGCAAGCCATCGCCACTATTGTTCTTCGATCCATCCCACCCCGCATCGGGATCAGATGTTTCATAGAGGAGTTCACCCCAGCGACTCCAGATTGTAAATGCATACGAACTCACACCTGCACTTAACCCTGCGGGTTTATAAATCTCGTTTTTGCCGTCATAATTTGGGGTAAAGGCATTTGGGAGGAAGAATTGTACAATTGGTTCGATATCAATTCGTTGAATCATGGTATCTGTACATCCATTGGGATGAAATACCACTTCCATAATATCAACAATACCCGTATCCCTGAAAGTAAAGGTTGGGTTCTGGGTGAATGATCTGCCCTGATCTCCAAATTCCCAATACCATCCCGAACCACCTGTTGACAGATCGGTAAATTCAGCAGTCGAATTAATGCTGTTGATCACACTTGGTGTAAATGTAAAATCAGCCACTGGAGATGGCTCAATCGTGATCAGATTGGGAAATGTCTCACTAGTATAACAACCAATCGGAGATGTGATTTCAACCGTAATCGTATAAATGCCTTCTTCAGTATATTCATGAACAGGGCTGATAGCATCCCCAGTTCCACCATCTCCAAATGTCCATTGGATATCGTATGTCTCGTCAATTGGAACGGAGAGATTCGTAAATGTGATAACTTCAGGTACACATGCGATGTACTTAGTAGGCTTGATGATAATCAAAGGTGGAACAGGGAAATAATTTACCTCTTTCACCATAGTGTCTTTACAGAAATTATTATCAGTTGCGATCAGGATGACGGGGTGTAATCCGGGATCC
>JBBREG010000310.1:0-3343 GCA_038203125.1 Chitinophagales bacterium | reverse complement strand
CTACATCCCCCAAGACCAATCGTCATGACCGGATCGACACATGATTGAAAGCCACGCATTGGATTTACTTCCAGATAATGCGGGGATCCACAGGCAAATACGGTAACCTTACTACCAATAGCACCGGTATTCATGCCTGCGCCCTGTAATTTGATCCTGATATAATGAGCACCCTGCTGCGAAGCATGATTTTCAAAAATCATGGCAGGCATATTCACATTGTTGAGGATGAGTTCGAGATCACCATCATTATCCAGATCCGCATAGGAGGAACCGTTAGAAAAAGTAGGAATACCAATACCGGATTTAACCGAGGATTCAATGAAAAGAAAAGCTGAGTCCTGCAGAAATAGTTGATTCGGCATGGCGACGCTTTCAGCAGCATCAAACATGGTGGTGATCACTTCCTTTTTACTTTTTATAAGTGCACGTACCGCATCCGGATTGAAATAAAAATTGACATAGTCCATGTCAATCAAATCTTTGTATATCCCATTGGCAACGAAAACATCTTTGCGACCATCATTATTGAAGTCAGCAAGCAAGGCACCCCAACTCCATTCTGTGGCATGAACATTCACAGCACGACCGATCTCGGAAAAAACGGCAAGTGTATCTGGATCTAATCCGCGATGAAGTTGCAACACATTTCGTCCAAACTGCCGATGATATCCTGCAGCACCTGCTTGTTGATATTTATGCCAATGTTCAAAGACAGCTTTCGTCTTATAGCGCAACGGATCTTTCGGCAACATCTCTGTCACAAATATTTCTGGCCATCCATCTTCATTCAGGTCGGCAATATCAGCACCCATTGATCCCATACTGATCTCCGGCATTGCATCCATGAGGCATTCTTTGAATTTTCCATTCTGTTGATTGATGTAGAGATAATCACGCTCGAAAAAATCATTGGATACATATAGGTCGGGCCAATGGTCACCATTGATATCTGCGACTGTCACACCTAATCCAAATCCTATTGCACTACCATATATCCCTGCTTCTTCACTTACATCTGTAAAATGAAGTGTGGTTTCTTTCTGTGGTATACCATCAACAACCTGTATCAGATCATTCCGGTATAATTTATTTCCCCCCAGGGTATCTCTTTGTAAGCGACTATCTTTTTCAAGATCATAATTCCCTACTGAGCGAAGACTATTATTCAGGAGATAACAATCGAGATCTCCGTCTCGATCATAATCAAAAAATGCAGCGTGTGTGCTTAGCCCAACATCTGCAATACCAGCTTTTTGCGACACTTCTGTGAAGGTGAGATCTCCATTATTCAGAAATAATTCATTGTGTCGCTTAGCAGCATCAGGTTTACCGGATTTACATACGTACAGGTCCAACCAGCCATCACCATTGATATCGACCATACTGATACCAGTGGACCAGACATCTGTCGTACCCACACCCGCTGTGGAAGTGATGTCTTTAAATTTCAAATTCCCCAGATTGAGATACAATTTGTTACTCACCATATTACCGCAAAAAAACAAGTCAGGCAGGCCATCATTATTAATATCGCCTGCAGCCACACCTCCCCCGTTGAGGAAATTTTTGAATATGTAAGGATTATAGGACTCAGTAAATGTCAGATTATTGCTAAAATCGATTCCTGAACTTTTAGAGGATACTTCTGTAAATAACGTAGATGGTGTTGAGTCTTTACCACACCCGGTCAGCAGGATACATACTGCAGTAAAAATGAATATCGAATATTGCTTCAACACGGACACCCAAAGTAAGAAAAAGGCCACCTTTGGTAAGGTGGCCTTTTATATTTCTTAAAAAAATAGAACTAAGTAATCCCTCCTAGTAGCCAGGATTTTGATCAAGGTTTTCGTTGATCTGGATCTGACCCAGCGGGATCGGCATTAAGGTACGATATGCACCGTCATCAGCAGGTTTTTCCCAGCGGGCATCGCCATAATGTCCAAAGCGGATCAGGTCAGTACGGCGTTTTGCTTCAAAACACATTTCACGACCACGTTCCGCCAGGAAATTGTCATTGTCAAGAGAGCCAAAACCAGCCACACCGGCTCTGTCACGAATCAAATTAACCAAATCCAAAGCTTCAGAGCTTCCGGCATTTTGACGCCAAAGAGCTTCTGCTTTAGCCAGAAGTACATCACCATAGCGGAAGATTGCAAAGTCATTGTTCATATTTGGACGACCCCCCAGCACATATTCATACTTGGAGATCCGTGCTCCACCATCACGGTGTGCAGTAGGCTCCAGTTCGTTAACCACGGGATTGAAATTGACATTACGACCATCGTTGTCAGGATACCACAGGTCAGAATTATCTACCAGTTGATTTCCTGCAGCATCGTATTGAGGACCACTCAGCATAACACCATATGCACGTGATGCCCCACCTGTAAAACGAATATCATCCGGCGTAAAACTGTTGTAGAACTCCGCTAATGTTACATAACCATTCCATGGTTGCTCTACCAGGTTGAATGTTTTCTGACTTTCATAGTGAAGCGTCATTTGCACTATGTTAAAACCACCAGCGTTAACAGCATCGTAAGGGATTACATAGATATTCTCTTTCGAACCTGCGTTATTCACTGCAAAGTTGGCGAAGTAATTTCCTTCCAGGGAATACACCCCAGAATCGATTATTGTATTGGCAGCGGTCACAGCTTTGTCCCACTGGGGTGTTCCTGTGTACACTTCAGCATTCAAATACAGATTGACGAGCATCGTTTGTGCTACATAGTAATGAACGCGAGCATACGTTGTAGAATTTACTTCTTTAGAAAGTAAAGGAGCTTGGGAAAGAAGTTCACTTTCTACAAAGTTGTATACAGTTTGCCGACTTTCAGTAGCAGGTTTGAAGCCTTCGGGTACGTCAAATTGTGTTACGATTGGTACGTTTCCAAATACATCGAGAAGAATGAGATAGTAATACGCTCTCAAACCTCTTAACTCAGCGATGAAGGCATCTGCGCCTGCACCACCAGCCTGCTCAAACGTAAAGATCAAACGGTTACAAGTATTAATACCACCGTAACAAAAGTTCCATACATTGTTGAACACACCTTCTGATGGATTATACTGGTGACGGAATACGCGTATCCATTGCTTTCCATCTTCCCAGTCCGGACCTTTATGCGGAATGGCTGCCTCATCTGAGGATACTTCCTGTAATGAGAAATACGTACCATGATTACACATACCATAAAGATTGGTATATGCTGATCCAAGGGCCGCGATGTACTCATTTTCGGATTTGAAGAAATTGTCCTCGGTGATCACGTCATTAAACTCAGGATTGAGATCTGAGCAGGACGGGAGTCCAATAAAGAGGAAAATTCCAATA
>JBBREG010000309.1:0-3360 GCA_038203125.1 Chitinophagales bacterium | reverse complement strand
AAAAAGCGCATCATGTGCTGGATCTCGCTACATGGCAACTCCAGGATTTTACCTCGATCAAAGATATCGGACCTGTAGTGGCACAAAATGTTGTCACATGGTTTTCCGATCCGCGTAATGTTGATATCCTACATAAGATGGAATCTGCTGGTGTGAACCTGACACAAACGGATTCCGATCGCCCCAAAGTGTTGCGCTCCGATGGTGTCTTTTCCGGTAAGACCATTCTTTTTACCGGAACCCTTACGCAAATGGGACGAAAGGAAGCACAGGAACAGGCAGAAGCTGCAGGGGCAAAAAATATCAGCGCTGTCAGCACCAACCTGGACATCCTGGTGGTGGGTGAAAATGCCGGATCCAAACTTGACAAAGCAACCAAGCTCGGCACCGTTCACGTAATGACGGAAGAAGAATTTATTTCGTTGGTAAATAATGAATAGTGAGGCACGGACACCTCACTATCCACTATTAGATCCTTTTTAGGTTACAGGTGGAATGTGGGCTTTTTCACCCTTTTCCTGGTAAAAATGACGGGTGTGCAATAATGCCATATTCGTTGCAAGGATTCCGCCTTCTGATCTACCGGATTCTTCGATGGTAAACTCAAATACATCATCCAGATTCACATAATGACGCTCAGGTAATTGAGAGAAATGGAAGAAGATATCACGCCAGGTGCGCATATCGATGTCCATGTACTTCATAAAACCATAACCGTCCTGCACCGAATAACAATATCCACGAGCGCGGGCTCCGATGGCACCCCAATCTTCAGGTCGTTGATCAGGAGTTGGCAACAGGTTTGGGATCAAATACCCTGACGTGAACTGGTCACTTTCATGGACGAGATCCTTGCTGATATAGCGAAAGGCGATCACCTCCACGCGAATACCCATGTTCTGTGTAGCCTGGATCACCTTTTTAAAGTCACCATCGCCGGTCAGCAGGTAGATCGTATCCATGTGCTGGCTCTGGAGGAGGATATCGACCGCCATATCCAGATCCGCGTTTGCTTTTCCGATGCGTTGTCCATCTTCGTCTTCAAACCACCGGATTGCTTTGGTGATCACTTTGAATCCATAACTCCGCACGATGCTGAGAAATCCATTCGTCCTGTCCTTGTATTCATAATCCGTGCGCATCCGCGCCTCATCAACTGACATATAGGAATTGAGCCTTATAGGGTCTCCAAACTGTGATATATAATCCCGTAATACGTCATATCGAATACCATAACCTCCACTTCGCCTGATGTTTTCGGCGTCAATAAATACTCCAATCTTCATTTTCAGTGATTTATAAGTCTAAATAATAATAATCATGCACAATTAACCTTATCAGGTTACTAAACGGAAAAAGCAATAAAAGGGTCAATTAGGCTCCGGTCTTTTCAGTGACCAGGTAAATAAAAATTTGGCAACGACTTGTTCATTTTGATCGTATGCAGAGACAGGCAATACGACAGTTTGGACGTCACCAGGGTTTTCGAGGGATTCAATACTACGTAACACTTCCTGACCGGATGAGCAAAAATAGCAACTTTTTCCTCTTACCTTCTTCAAATATTCAGCTTCCACTTTTACGAGGATAAATCTGACCTTACTGCCTGAGGCCCAGGCATATAGCAACGCACCTGTACTCAATTCAGCCGCCATACCCATCACGGCCCAAAAGACGGATCCAAAGGGGTTGTGAATCCAGGGTCTGTCCTTCAAAACGACCTTGCATGAACTCTCATCCAAAGCCTCAATCTTCATACCCGATAGGAGACCCATCGGAAGGTTTTTCATCATCCACGCCCTGAGCTGCACTGGCTGCAGCAGACGTTTTGCAAGTTTATGATTGAAGGTTGTCTTCAAGTATGAAATATCGTTGTAGAAGTATCAAGTTACGATGTTTATTTCTGCAGGTGCATTGTCTGTGCACAGGAGATTCTTGTGAGAAAGGGTGTCTACAGTTTCAGATGTCGATGCAATTTATCTTCTGAGGGAGTGTTGAGAAAGTTGAGCATTGTTTCCTTCGAAAACAATCGGTTTAGGAAAGTTTAGAAAAAGGATTTCGACAGCACGATCATCCGGGTCAGGAGGTGTTGCAAAGAATTACTTCCGAAAATTTATATCCGGGAGCCTGGGATTTGTTTACCACGGATATGCTGGAATCGAATGAATTAGTCATAGGTGACCTAATCAACAAGGTATATCGCAATAAACATGGCCATGTTGTAGTCAGGGTGTATGACAGTGGAGAACGCTACGATATATTCGTATTGAATGACCTCTCGGAGGAAAGAGAAGTGATGAATCATTTCGGGCCATATGAATCAAGGTAGATAGAACTTTGAAGGTAAGATGTCAAAGCATGCTCCTTTGTTCCTGTGATCCTGCAGTCCTTTGCTCCGCTATTTCAGCCTCTTTTTCAACGACAACATTTCATCCCGATACTGTGCAGCGGTGATAAAGTCCAGATCTTTCGCGGCCTCCTTCATTTTCTTTTCTGTATCCGCAACCATACGTTCAATCTGTTCTCTGGAAGCATAATTTAAAACCGGATCTGCTGCAATGGCTGCACTTGGATCACGATCAACGTATGCTTTTTTATTTCCTTCACGCACATCGAGGATGGATTTTCGAGATAGAATTTCTTCACGTGTACGCATGATCGTTTGTGGTGTTATGCCATGCTTTTCATTGTACGCGATCTGGATCAGTCGACGTCGAAGAGTTTCATCAATCGTCTTTTGCATGGATTCCGTGGTCTTGTCGGCATAAAAAATAACAAGTCCGTTAGCGTTTCGGGCTGCACGTCCGGCAGTCTGCGTCAGCGAACGGTCATTACGAAGAAAACCTTCTTTATCAGCATCAAGTATGGCTACCAGTGAAACCTCAGGCAAGTCAAGACCCTCACGTAAAAGATTGACTCCTACTAATACATCAAATTCACCAAGACGCAAGTCCCGAAGGATTTCCACACGTTCCATCGTTTCTACTTCAGAGTGGATGTATTTACATTTTACATTAAGCTTGATAAAATACTTGCTGAGCTCCTCCGCCATTCGCTTGGTCAATGTCGTGACTAAAACACGCTCATTCACTTTGACTCGTTCATTCACCTCGTCAAGAAGATCATCGATTTGATTCAGGCTGGGGCGTATCTCAATCGGCGGATCTAACAAACCTGTAGGGCGAACGATTTGCTCTATCACCACCCCACCCGTGGCTTCTAGCTCATGATCTGCAGGCGTTGCACTTACATAGATCACCTGGTTGATAAGTCCTTCAAACTCTGCAAAATTAAGTGGCCTGTTATCGATTGCTGAAGGCAACCGGAATCCAAAACTGACGAGGTTCAGTTTACGCGCCC
>JBBREG010000308.1:0-3366 GCA_038203125.1 Chitinophagales bacterium | reverse complement strand
GAGACCAAAATGTCCGATGATATTGTTTTTTCCCTGGTACTTTTTAACAAAATCTTCTGCACTGCTGAAAGCCAACTGGTTGAGATATTTTTCAACCTCCGACTTGGTCATACCTATACCGCGGTCCTTGATGGTAATCGTGCGTGCTTTCTTATCCACTTCCACATGGATGGTCAGATCCCCCAGTTCGCCATCTATTTCACCACTATTGGCCACTGCTTCAAGTTTTGAGGTGGCATCAATAGCATTGGAGATCAGTTCTCTCAGAAAGATCTCATGATCTGAGTAGAGGAATTTTTTGATGATCGGAAAAATATTCTCGGTCTGTACCGTGATATTGCCTTTAGTCATAATCGATTGATTTTTAACAGCTAATAATTACACTGGGGCAGGTCAAAAGGTGTGCCATGGGTGCTTTTCTGTCATTATGTCGCATTCTTACCCCCATAACGTGAAAGTTTGGCAAGGTATATGCTAATCATTGTAACATTAGAGATGATCAAATGTCGATTTTCTCACTAAGACCGGTCCAAACAGGGGGGTTAGGATCGGTCTTTTTTATTTTCCTACCGGAAACACGAGACCTTCAGGTCATCCACGAGCATCGAATTGGGCGAATTTGAATTCCACAACGTCATGGTGCATTTATCAAAAGAAGCTTCCGGCACCCGAACATCAAAATGTAAATGGATATTTTCGAAATCCTTCAACAGGAACCGCTGGAGTTTTATTTGGTTGGTTTTCACAACCTGGTCTTCCTGATAAAACGTTACAACCCATTGGGCATATTTCCAAACCTCCCACTCCCGTGACTGGATATTAAAATCGGCTTCAAACCGGATCCATTCCCTGCAAATTTCATTTACGGGAATGATAATAGGTCCTATGAACTGATCTTTCCCTGTCAGACATGCTGCCCAGGTACTATCAGCCCGTACTACCCGGCAAGGAAAACTGTCCGTTTCAAAATCCTGTGTGTAAATCACTTCTATCTGCTCTGGTGACCCTTTATAGAATTCATCTGAATCAAGCAATTTCATTTGTTCGCGGTCAGGATGAAATCTTCCCGCTACACTATAGAAATACTTAGTATTCATCTGGCCTGGCAGAAAAAATCCGCCTTTATGTGCCTGATGTATCCACCATCCTGTGTAATAAATATTTACGCAAAGAATAATCCACCACAGGATCCTTCTCAAATTATCTGTATTAAACCAGGAAAGGACAAGTATCAATGGAAAAGCAAATAAAGGATATACCTGGATGAGGTTTCTCTGACCAAGGCCTCCCCCGGTTTCCCAATGAGGCCAACTTAGTGTGATGTAAACTGCGAGGATCCCCGTGATGAAGGTGGGCCAAAAAAGTGAAGGGAAAGATTTATATAACCGGTACCAACCCAACATAGCAATCACCATGATAGGGGTATATATAAACCATCCTACATTGACACCTAATAGGCCTCGCCAGATCTTCGGCTGAAGCCATTGAAAATTCTGGTCACCATAACTGTATAGGAACCACTCCCCACTTACATGATGCCAGTAGATCGGCTGAATACACATGATTGACAATGCAATCACTATAGCCATCAGGCATTTACGCCAATGTTGCTGAATAAATGAGACCCTTTCCTGTATCGACGTAATACCCCAGAGTAGTGGGATTAGCATCCATATAATCTCCGTAGGTCTTATCAAAATAGCTAAACCCAAAGAAATGCCGATACCTGTGACAGAGATCCAGTCTTTCTTTTGATGAAAACGAATACTACTGATGATGAGTACACACAACAACGTGAAGAGCCATGTATGAGTCATCCCATTGGTCACAGATGCATATTCCATCCAATGAGTTCCGATGCCCAGAGTTAATATCGTCCATCCAACGAGTCGATCATTAAAATAGGCTTTTAACAGATGGCGCAACAGGACCAATCCCAAAATGGAAACAAGTAATCCTCCCAGCCAAATGGCGATCTGATAAGGTCTGCTGTAACCATCGGCAGGATATTTGTCTGTAAGCTTAGCATACACATGTCCCCCCAGAAAAAAAGGAGTGAACATGATGGATTGTCCGATCGGATATTTGTTGACTTTATGACCTGTAGGTGCATGCACAAACGCCTGATCAAATGCGGGAGACGGAAGATACTTCTGATTGATCTCATTCATCCAGGTCTGCTGACGGAGATCTTTATAAATAAAAATAGCGGGGAGGTAATGATAATATCCACTTACATCCCACGAGATCGCGGCTTCAGAATATGCTTTTTTCCATTTCGGATAATAAGCAAATCCAAGTATGGTCCAGGCAATCATTACGAGGATCAGTGCATAGATGGATTTCACATCGTAAATGTAAATCTAAAAATCACCGAAATTTCACCCTGTTAAGATGAGACCCTTCATTACATAGAAAAAATAAAAATGCTTACCCGGGTTATCAGGATTTTTCTCCCATCCAGCGGGCTTTCCACCGATCGTAATTAGGACATTGTGAATACGCGGGATCAATGACGATATATGTATTGTCTACCCGCTTTTCGATCCATGTACTAAAAGCAATATTCCGTTTGCTTTCACGGGCAGCTTGCTGAATCCGGCTGTAGTCCTGCGCCAGGCTTGCCTGATGAGGAGCTGTACGTCCCTGCAGCTGCACAATTTTATAATATGCATCTCCCTGGGGCCCGCGAAACTCAATAGGGGGTGTAATCTCACCCACTGTTAGGGTGTCGATGCTAAAAAATATTTCACTGTCCACATTTCCTGTTTCAAAAAATGTATTGGATGATTTCGGATTGATCATGCGTCCGTTGTTGCTGAAACTCTGGACACGTTTATCACCAAATTTATGTACCGCTTTTGCAAATGTCAATGTATCAATTTCAACGAGATTTTTAATAGAATCAAGCTTATGTCTTGTGATGGCAAGATCCGGCTCAGTGATCCGTGGGCGAACCAGGATGTGGCGTGTTTCAATAGAATTACCTCTGCGATTTAATACCTGGATAATATGAAATCCAAACTCGGTTTCTACCACATCGGAAATTTCATTGTTTTCTAGCTGAAATGCAGCTGCTTCAAATTCCGGCACAAAACTTCCACGTGATGTCCAACCCAGGTTTCCACCTGTACGTCCACTACCGTCATCTGAATATTTCTTTGCCAGCTCTGCAAAATCACCACCCTCAGCGAGTTGCTTTTTAATTCCTTCAATTTTTACAACCGCCTTTTCTCTTTCTTCTTTATTAACGGTTGGATAGATGACGATTTCTGCAAGCTCCACTTCCGCATTGAAATACGGAAGACTGTCTTTTGGAATTTCATTAAAATAGGCGGTCACTTCTGAAGGGGTGACTTCCACACT
>JBBREG010000307.1:0-3405 GCA_038203125.1 Chitinophagales bacterium | reverse complement strand
ATTGGAAATGTGGCTCTATATCGTGCATGATGCAAAAATAGGGCTTTCAACCTTAGGGGTTGACTGATCCTGGAGTTTATACCTTTGAAGAATCGTTATATGGCTGTTAATGCACGTTTTATAATCACAATAGTTGGCGCTGAGAGCAGTGGCAAGTCAACTTTAGTCCGTCGACTGGCTGATTATTTCAAGGGTCCATGGGTGCCGGAGTATGCACGGGATTATCTCGGTGGCATCAAAAGGCCATATGATGTGCAGGATCTGGAGGTGATTGCGGGAAGGCAGATGCAGATCATTGAAAATGAAATTGGTTGTTTGGATTCATCAGGTGTTGGTTTCGACACTTCAAATGTTCGTTTCGACTCCGCTCAACGAACGGAGGATTTTAAATCGGGAGATGTTCGTTTCGACTCTTCAGATGTTCGTTTCGACTCCGCTCAACGATCGGAGGATTTTAAATCTGAACCGTTTCGTTTCGACTCCGCTCAACGACCGGAAAATGAATTTATCAATCTTTTAGAAAGTATTAAATCCAAAATCCAAAATCCAAAATCCAAAATCAAAAACCCAAAATCCAAAATCCTTATTGTGGATGGTGGCATGCTTAACCTGCGCATGTGGGCACGGATCAAATATGGCATATCACTCCCTGTAATAGAGGAAGGTATGTTAAAAGATGAAACAGATCTGTACATCCTTTGCAGGCCACTGAATACATGGAGTGAAGATCCATTACGGGAAGCACCCAGGCTGCTCGATCGGGCATGGATCTATAATCAGTATCTCCAGGAGCTTCAGAAAAACAAACTTCCGTTTATTATCTGGCCATAAAAAAATCGCCTATTTCACTCTTTAGAAAATAAGGCGACCTCTAACGTAAAACAAAAATTTTAAGATTCTGTCGTTGTATGACATTATATCAGGCAGCAGGCTGCACGAGATCTGCAATGCGTGCTGATTTTATTTTTTCATTACATGCGTTTGTTCATCATCAGGCTGATTTTTCTGATGATGGTAAGGTTCGGACTGAACTGAATGCATCTGATTTTGCAACTGCATTTGGTGTTCCAGGATTCCTGGATGGAAGTGCAGGTGGCAATTTTCAAATCAGTTCACGGGTCACCTTAACGGATTTATTTCAATTGATGTCAGGGCTGTTGTGTGATCCAATCCAGCGTGTTTTCGATTAATTGTTCTACGACAGTCTCAGGGTCATTACTAAACCGGCCGGTGAGGCGTTCAGCTAATATGGCGTTGAATGAAATGGCTTTATGGCCAAGGAAGGAGGCAAGCAAATAAATCCCTGCTGTTTCCATCTCCATATTTGTAATGTGAAATCCGTCTTTTGTAAGCGTATGTAACTTTTCAAAAGCTATCTGGTATTCTGAAGTAACGCGTAAGGATCTGCCTTGTGGTGCATAAAACCCAGGACAGGTTAAAGTGATTCCTTCCGTGATTTTGGATCCGAAGCTGGAAAGATCAAATTGATTTCGTTTGGTGATATAGCACCATTCAGGCAGCAGGAGATGACGCACTTTATCGGCATTGTAATAAGCCCCAAGTGTATCCATTCCGATCGCCATGGCAGAAACGATTGTATCACTACATTTTACTTCGGGATGGATCGATCCGGAGGTTCCGATTCTGATAATATTGAGTGAGGTTTGATCGGGAAGCAGGGTTTTGTTTTTTAAATCAATATTCGTGATCGCATCCAGTTCATTCAGTACAATATCAATATTATCTGTTCCAATACCGGTTGATATGACACTGATGCGTTTGAACCCGATTCGTCCCGTATGCGTGACAAATTCACGTTTCGCTTTTTTGATTTCGATTTGATCAAAATGATTTGAAACCAATGTCACTCTGTCGGGATCGCCGACCAGGATTATAGTGTGACCAATATCAGTTGGCAACAGCGAAAGATGATAGATGGAGCCATCAGCATTTAAGATGAGTTCAGATTCTTTCATTTTGTAAAAGTAGAGGATCGGAAGGAGAAAATCTTTTGGAATAAAAACATACGAACTGAAGTCTTCTTTTTCTACCACACCTTTCATCCTATATTTACGACCAGATGAAAAAAATCTACTTCCTTAGCTCCTGCGACACGTGTCGCGATATCATCAAACGCCTGGGCGGTTTACATGATTTCGAACGACAGGACATCAAAATGCAACCAATAACTGAAGCACAACTCAATGAACTCAAAAAGATGACAGGTTCATTCGAGGCCTTATTCAGCAAACGCGCGGTACTCTACAGGGAAATGAATCTAAAGGATAAATCTTTATCAGAATCGGATTACCAAAAATGGATTCTAAAAGAATATACATTTTTGAAGCGACCTGTAATCGTTTTTGAGGATCAAATTTTCGCAGGAAATGAGAAAGCAACCATCGAAGCTGCGGAGAAGGCAATTATTTAATTATATCATTACCGGAAATAGAGGAGGGTGGATAGAAAAAAGAGAAGAGCAATAATCTTTTTTAATACAAAATCAAACATCCTAATTGCACCGCAGAATAATCTGTGAGGTCACGATCTCATTACTCACATGTCCTGCCTGATCCTTAATAAAGATCCTGTATCGCAACGTATCATAATCGACTGATGGATTAGGCATACAGGGGTCAGTGCCATCCTCGTACAGGCAGCAGGTAGTAAACAAAACAATTTTTATTTCTCCTTCAACACCATTAGCTGCTCCTTCGACAGGGATTGCAGGGATCCCAAAGGTGTTGTCTACTGTACCGGTGCGCTCGTCAATAAAGAAAATATTATTCTCAGCAGCCTGATCATCGCGGCCGATATCGCCATCACCATCCTCAAAGTGAAAACGTACGAGAAGTGAATCCTGCATGAAGATCCCTTGCTGCATCGTGTCTTTGGAAAGACTGATAAATTCAATGCGAGGTTCATCCGGATAATCAGGAGTATCAAGACATTGCGAGCATGTGATTGCCAGCATAAGTAAAAGACCTACTTTTGAAACTGATGTCCTCATTCGAAACGGATCGATTATCATTACTTGACCGAATATACACTATTAACGCAACAGCCTTCGACACTGTTGCGATGGAGGTCTGGCGGTTCCAGTATTATTATAATGGTTTGTACCGCGCTTTTTGTCACCTGATCGGTAAGACACCTGGCAATGTTAATTCTCTTGCAGAAATTCCCTTTTTGCCCATCCAAATGTTTCGCGATCAGGAAGTTATGACTGGCAACTGGCAGGCGAAAAAGGTTTTTAGAAGCAGTGGAACCACAGGCTCAATTCGAAGCCAGCATCTGATTCGTGATCCGCTGTGGTATAACCGCATTTCTGAAAAGTGTTTTTCAGAATTTTTTCAGCCACCCGGCCAGTATGAATGGCTGGGGTTGTTGCCTTCCTACCTCGAA
>JBBREG010000306.1:0-3487 GCA_038203125.1 Chitinophagales bacterium | reverse complement strand
TGCTTAAGGTCGCATCGTAAATTCCTCTAGTCACTTGCGTGCCGGCAACATGATTAAAACTTTGCGTATGTACCGAACCAAATAAACTGTCCGGCATATAGCCTACAAATTCCATAATATCTATTTCACCACTTGTGGGCCATCCTCCATATGCCCACTCCGTGGGCAACATCCAGATCGCCGGCCAAACACCTCGGCCCGATGGAAGCTTTGCTCTGATCGCCATCCGTCCATATGTCCAGTCACCTTTATGCTTACTTACCAGGCGTGCAGATGAATAATAACGCGTCATGGTCTTCGTCCTGTGTGCCTCAACGATCAGATGTCCATTTTCCACACGCGCATTTTCTGTTTTAGAAGTTGTATAGTATTGAAGTTCATTATTGCCCCAACCACAATTTGACGGACAACCATCTCCCTGATCATAACTCCATTTAGTCGGATCAGGCAAACCCGTTCCGTAAAACTCATCCGACCAAACCAGTTTTCTTTCTTTATCAGGAGATGTAATGCACGTTGCTGCAGACCATGTCATGATCGCCATCATACACCATGCACCTACAATCAATCCACTTTTCATTTTTTTCATACAAACTGTTTCAGCGTGAGGTTATAATGCCACAAATGTCAATTCAAACCAACCTTCCGCTGCAGGGGTACCATCCTGCCCACGAATACGGGCACGAAGGACAAGCTCACTTTCGGTCAGGTTCATTACGTCCATCACATTATCCATATCCCACACACCCATAAATTGATCGTCTTCCAGGATGATCTGATCACGGCCTTCTGTTCCTGTGCCTTCGAGAAATAAAAATTCACTCAGACTCGGATTATAATCTTCTACCATATATCCATTCCAGGGATTTACGCTCTGGCCATTATTATCATTCAGAAATCCGGAACCCTGGAAATAGAAACAATATTTGTCATCGTACTGTGCATCCTGTAGACCTCCTTCAGGAGATGTGTACCAGGAAAAGTCCCCATTCGTGGGTCCGACTTTCACGGCACCACCGGCCGTTGTAAATGTCCAGCATTTTCCGGCAGCACCACATCCCCCCGTAAGTAATTCAAGCTTGGGTGTACAGGGCAGAGGTGCGTCATTTACAATTGTTATCTTTTGAGAAACAGATGTTGTACCACTACCCCCTGCTCTTGATACGAATAATGTAATCGTAAACTCCCCTGCATCTGTATACAACACGGTATCAGCTGCAGCCGATGATATCTTTGGAGTCGCACCTGGCAGATCCCATAACCGCTGAAAACTACCACCCGTCAGATCCTGGATCACCACCCGGTTAGAATCCCCCTGCAGGAATTGCACACTCATCTGCGGATCATCCGGCCCCGGCCCCAATTGAAATTCATCTTCCCGATCCGGCTCACAAGCTATCAGGATCATCGAGAATATCATGAAGAAGAATATTTTATTGATCATTGTTTTTTTTATTTAAATCAGTTGGTGAGTGGTCAATGGTGAGTGGTCAGTAGTGAGTGGTCCAACTTTTTAGCAGAAGTGAAAAATTGCATCGTCATACATCATGAGTCTGGCGTCTGGAATCTAGCGTCTGGAATCAAAAACTAGTAATCCGTCACTCGTAATTCGTCACTCCTAATTCGTCACTCCTAATACCCTGGGTTCTGCACCAGTGCTCCATTCGTTGCCTGGATCTGTGATGAAGGAATTGGGAACAACTCATGCACACCTGCAGTAAAACCAAGCGAACTCAATTCTGTAGCAGCTCTTCCTGTACGTACAAGGTCAAAGAAGCGATGTGCTTCCAGGCCTAATTCTATTCGACGCTCACGAAGTATGGCATCGAGTAATCCATCACCTGATACTGTGATCTCTGGAATTTGCACCCGGGCCCTTACAACATTTAGCGAATTCCTCGCAGCGACTTCATCGCCTGTATGGAACGCGGCTTCTGCGTGCATCAGCAATACATCAGCATAACGTATCACCCTATCATTAGAACCTCCATTCGGATTTGGATCGCCAAAAGGAGCATCCTCTGACTTGGGATTAAAATATTTTTTTGGATAATAGAGATATGGAATCCCTCCGGTAGCATCAATGGTAAATGTGCCACGATCGCCCATCTCATCCCCTTCGCGAAATACGGTAGACTTCAATCGCGGGTCTTCAAATCCTTCTGCAAAAAATTCCTCCACAAAATCCTGCGTCGGAATATTAAATCCATATCCGGCAAACTGACCTCGTGCCCTGGTAAATACATTGGTGAAGCTACCTTCATTCGCATTATTCCTGCCCCAGTTACCACCTGACGCATTCATATACTGAATTTCAAAAATAGATTCTTCATTATTCTCTCCATACAATGGAAATATATCCGCATAGTCGGTGACTAACTGATATTCTCCGGATTGAATAATAGCTTCACCAGTTGTTTTTGCTTCCGTCCATTTTTGCCTCCACAAATATGTTTTTACCAGCAGCGCTTGCGCGGCGCCTACCGTAATTCTACCCAGATCAGCAGAGGAATATTCACTACATTTCCAAAGATCATTAGAGGCCTGCAGAAGATCGGATTCGATCAGATCCCAAATCTGATCCGCTGTAGCCCTCGGCATTTTATACTCCGATGGCGCCAGAACATGATCCGCCAAAGGCACACCCCCAAACATCGTCACCAGGTTATAAAAATTCCAGGCACGAATAAACCTGGCTTCACCCAGGATGCGTGTTTTGAGATCAGTATCCATTTCAATGCCAGGCACCTTTTCAAGCACGACATTGGCTCGGTAGATACCTTCATAATTGGCACCCCACTCTGATTCTAACAAATCCGTATTCGAGGGACCTTTAAATGTTTCCAGCTGAAGCAATTCATTTGCATCATTGTCACCTGACCCACCTTTTTCACTGTCATCAGACATGATATCACCCCAGAACCACCGAAAATGTCCTGCAGGAGATAACTGAAACTGGAGTGAAGCATATGCAGCATTGACAGCCGCCAGTGCATCAGCTTCTGTACGGTAAAAATTTTCCTCTGTCGTACCGACTATAGGCGCTTTTTCCAAAAATTCTTTATCACAAGACGCTCCGAAAAGCGCAATGAAAAGGATGACGCTATATTTTGTTTTCATGTTGTCCGTTCTTTAAAATGTGACACTTACTCCACCCATAACAGTCCGCGCCTGCGGATAAAATCCACGGTCGATTCCCAACTCCAGACTGCCACCCACACTACCAATTTCGGGATCAAGCCCTGCATATTTTGTAAATGTCATCAGATTATGACCTGACACATAGACTTTGAATTTTTCAAAACCCACTTTTTGTAACCATGCTTTTGGCAGATTATATCCAAGTTGTAATGTTTTGATCCGGAGATAAGAACCATCTTCCACAAAGCGATCAGATACGCGCGCATTTTGATTTGGATCACTGAGATTGACACGCGGTTCATCAGTAGATGTACCCGGACCCGTCCATCGTTCTAACACAGAGGAT
>JBBREG010000305.1:0-3526 GCA_038203125.1 Chitinophagales bacterium | reverse complement strand
GTAAGGGGCATAACAATACCGAGAATAGAAATAATATAACACCATGAAATCCTCCAATTCCCAAACTCCAGGAAAGAAATGTCGCAATATGAATAGCCTGTAAAACAATGCACCTTACATGCACGATGATCCGCGCAGACATCAACCACCAACACCACAAGACATCGCACATGTGCAACCCATATCCCAATGGAATCACAAAGATCATCCCGAAAAAACATTAACTCCAAATAATCACGCATGAAACTCTTTTTGCCCGCTATCCTCAGTATCTGTGTACTGGCTTGTGGCCAACCTGCCACACAGAATGAACAACAAGGTATTGCTGATACAATCCAGAAAGAATCCCTTGGAACAGAGATCGAGTATGAATCTCCCGAGAAGAACGAGTTTATGGAATTCAGCGCTACGAAAGAGAATGTATCTCTTCGTATTCGGGATTGGTGGAAGAATGTTGACAAAGGCAAACTGGGAAACCCTGTTGATACAACAATGAAAGTGCTCAATGTCGGTGCCGATACCCATATAGGTGCATCCATTCATACTTTCAAATATCCTGACATCCAGCTTGACTTCTACAGCCCTAAAGATGGAACTGACATCTGGCTTGTTAAAATGGAAATCACCGGAAGTGAATGGTCAACCGCCAGAGGTATCCATGTAGGTGATAGCCTGACGGATCTTACTGCGCTGTATCCAAAAGCTGAGAACCAGACTACTAATAATCCCAATTTATACCGGTACCAACTCGAGGACTCGATCCTCGAATTCCATATTGATGGCAGCAGGATTTCCAAAATTGATATTAGCTACAATATTCCCTGATTTGGGCTTTTGAGGTGTTTTCCTGTTGAGATCACTATTTTGCGGGAAAAAGTGAAGCCTCTCCCCAGAAAAATTAATGCGTTTGTAAAAGGAGTCATCCTATGGCTCCAGCCTGGAGTGCTTTTCGGGTTCCTGGCCAAACCTCTCCTGTTTTTCTCCAATCTTCTATCATTAACCAAATGGATTGCTGCCCAACAAAAGGGGAAGATCTATAGTGATTATTACGTTCACGACCGCGACCACGAGAGAAGATACTTACTCCATAATCATATCCTGAATAAAGAATCACTGGCCAATCTTCCGATCATCTACATGGAGTTTGGTGTAAGCCAGGGCAATTCATTCCGTTGGTGGACCAATATGAACCGTCATGCGCAATCCGCGTTCTATGGTTTTGACACATTTGAAGGTTTGCCAGAAAATTGGGGTACGTATGACAAGGGGGCTATGGCAGCACCCATACCGGATCTGGATGATGATCGTTGCCATTTTATAAAAGGTCTCTTCCAGGATACACTGGTTGATTTTCTTAGAAATCATTCCTTGCAGGGAAAACGAAAAGTGATCCATCTGGATGCGGATCTTTTTTCCTCCACACTTTTTGTGCTGACAACACTTGCACGCGAATTAAATCCCGGAGATATCCTGTTGTTTGATGAATTTAATGTACCTAATCACGAATGGAGTGCCTACAGGATTTTTACAGAATCGTTTTATGTGAAAACACAATTGTTAGGTGCGGTCAATAATTATTATCAGGTAGGCTTTAAAGTGCTTGGATAAAAATATAGCCATATCGATACTCCCCTCACCTGCGAATGCTATTGTCACAGAATTTTTCAATAGGCTTTTATCTTGTTTTGGAAAAAGTATTGAAGGGATCTATTGTACAGGGTCCATACCGCTTCAGGACTTTTATCCGGATAAAAGTGATATTGATCTTGTGGTGAGTCTTGATAAAATTCCGGATGTGGATTTGAAGAAGCAGCTTCTTCAAATCCACAAATCAATTCAGCGAAAATATTCCAAACCAGCTCTTAGTATCATTTACCTGGCCCGAGAAACCTCCGGAGGAAAATGGGAATCTATAAGCTGGAGAGACGGAAATTTTCTGGATGAAATACATACTGTCAACCCATTATTTCTCTTCGAATTACACACAACCGGCTTGACACTATATGGTATTCCTGTTAAAGATTTAAATCTCCAGGTTACAACATATGAAGTGGATCAGTATTTATTGCAAAATATTAATTTATACTGGGCCTCCTGGGTCGTAGATGCACCTGTTGGAAAGCAGATGAAATTGTTATTCTTCCCACGATTAACAGAATGGGTGGTTTTGGGTATGATAAGGCAACTGTATACATTGGAAACCGGCGAAATAACTTCGAAGTCACAGGCTGGATACTACGGCTTGTCACGTCTGCCATGCGATTTTGAAAAAATTATCAACGTTGCACTTTCAGCACGTAAATCAAATAAATCTTTACCTGTTATCAGATCCTATATTCCATCAATGTCATTCGCAAGGATCCAACAAACACAAAAATGTGGTCAATATATTTTGGACCAGTTTAATAACCGGTATAGGGAAAAATATCATGCTCCGGGAGGTATAAAATTACATAAATGATTAAATCAATTGTGTAACGCTATACACCTTTTAGGCTTGCATATTTGTTGCCAAGAAAATATACCCGGTGTCGGCCCAGGTTCGTAACTTCAATCAAAACAGGTTTCCAATCTGGCCGAAGGCTTGTACATAGCCAAAATCCGTACAGCTTAAGGGCAAAATCCTGACCCAAAAATTTGCTCCCCACCAAGAAGGGCAAGAATACACCCTGCAACTATTATTATAATCCCACTCATTAGGGATTGAATCTCGAGATTCAATCCCCATTTTTATGTCCGTGGGTGAACGCATCTGTTTGCCTATTTTGCGACCTTTATCACGACGTATGCAAATCACTGTTCAGGATGGACGCCAGCGACTAAATGATTCAGGAAAACTTTTCCTGGAATTATATCATCATGGCACCCTGGCGGTAGAAATGTATCGGCCGGTTGATGTTGAACCTCAAAAACCGCATGACAGGGATGAAGTGTATATTGTGATTTCAGGAACAGGTGGATTTTTATCGGGCGATACGATTACGAGATTTCAGCCTGGTGATTTTTTATTTGTTCCTGCGGGTGTAGATCATCGTTTTATAGATTTCTCCGAAGATTTCCTGACGTGGGTGATTTTCTATGGACCCAAGGGTGGCAAACATGAAATTGAAAGTTTTTAAAATTTACGATTATGAAATTTTCATATCAGCTCGATGAGCATGATTATATGAACTATCTTCTTTATTCCACATCGAAGTCAAAGAAGGTAGTGAAGCGCAGGGCACTCAACAAGATGTTGCTGATGGCCATGTATTTCATCACCGGTATGTTTCTTTGGAATAAAAATGGGCCCATCGCCTCAGCTGTCTTTTTTGTCGTGTGTATCCCACTCTATTTTCTATACGGACATTTTGAGCGTAAACAATATCACAAACACTTTAACCGGTTTATCCAGGGACAGTATAAAGAATGGATGGGTAAGGATATCACGGTTGAAGTCGTAGGAGATCAAATTCACATCATAGATGAAGATGATACAACCCTGGTTGCTTCAGATATCGAGTGGGTCGCAGAAACAGGTCAACAA
>JBBREG010000304.1:0-3562 GCA_038203125.1 Chitinophagales bacterium | reverse complement strand
TCTCACAAATCATGATATGGATCGTGTTTTTAATACGTTTGGCAGTAATGTTGAAAAAATGAAGCTTGCTGCATCGATCTATCTCACGCTCCCGGGTGTGCCGTTTATTTATTACGGTGAAGAACTTGGCATGATGGGTACAGGTGCGGATGAAAACAAACGTAAGCCTATGCAATGGGCCGATCAATCCTTCGGTGGATTTTCAAGTATTACACCGTGGGCAAGTTTGGGATCCAACTGGCAGACAAATAATGTGCAGGAGATGTCAGTTGATCCGAATTCACTTCTATCACATTATCGTAATCTGATCCATATCCGGAATAAGCATGAATCCCTTCGAAGAGGACAAACAGTTGACGTCATCAATAACTCGGACCCCATCTTCAGTTTTGGCCGCGTGCTGGGTGATGAGGCGATTTTGTTGATAGCGAATACCGGTACACAACCTTCTGATCCATTGTTGTCAATGGAGCGATCGTCATTGCCTCAGGGAGAATATTTTGTTACAGAGTTATTGTCATTTCAATCCGTTGGCAAGATTATCGTAGATGAAGATGGTGGATTTAGTGGATGGCATTCGGAGATAAAAAGTATTGCTGGCCGTGCATCGTGGGTACTTCTTTTGTCAATTGCAGATCCTGTGACAGCGCTGACAGAGCCAGATGGTTATTCCGGCATTCAGGTGATGCCGAATCCGGCACATGATTCTTTTCAAATTACATTACATGAAATTCCAGCCTCTGGTGCTCAAATCAAGATATTTAGTGCTGATGGTGGTTTGGTTTTCCAAAATAAAATGACGGAGAATCGGATGACCATTGGAACGAATGGCTGGACGCCGGGTATGTATGTTGTACAGATAACAAACCAGGGAATAGAATTGGGGACAATGAAAATTGCGATTGAGTAGTATCAGGTTCGATTTGCGCTGATTCCGCAGAAATTCTCACGTAGAGACGCAGAGAAAAAAGGTCGCGCAAAGACGCAGAGTTCGCAAAGAAAGTCTTTCACGTTTTCACGTTCTCACGTTTTCACGTTTTCACGTTCTCACGTTTTCACGTTCTCACGCTCTCACGTTTTCACTCTCGCGTAGTATTTTTTCTTAAGGGTATTATCTGCAAGGATGTACCAGATGATCAGGTAATCATCCCCAATCTGTTTTTTGCCAATGCGCGTGTACCATGAGGATCCTGCATTGTCCGGAGCTTCAAACCATTCTATTCTCTTTTTTTTGAGATCGTATACTGCGAGATGGTTTTCCTTCTTTACGTCCACAAAATATACAATGTCATGTACAGCATCTTTCTCGATAAAGCGTCCCTCGGAAATCATTGCTCCGGATTGTTTAGAATAAATTTTCATTCCGGCGTGGGGATATTGTACAATGAAGAATGAATCTATATCTGCGACTACAAAACCCAGGTCATTTATATCTTCCCTGATACTGATCCTGTGTAGGAGGGTATCCATGTCCGCACCAACTAATCGCAGCGTTCGTTCTTCAGCGGCCGTAAGTACGACTAACCTGTATCCATTTTTGAGTTCACTGACCTGGTAGGGTAATGTGAAAGTCAATGTCTCACCGGATTTATCAATTTGACCAAAGACGCCAAACCATAGGGTAGATAATAGGAAGAGGGTTATATATCTCATACACACTAATGGAAATGAACCATAGGAATGCTGCTAATATCGCAAATAAGCACTGATTAGTTCCTTTTGGTATCATCGTTAGTGCAGCCCAGGATTCCCCCTGCGCCGGTAAGCCTTGATCCAACCCTTTGAGTAAAATGGAATGGTAAGCCAAATGCCAAATTTCTTTTTCTTTCTCTGGCAGGTAAATGTTATAAATTATATATGTTTTTATTGAAATTGTATAATGATTCTAGGGCACTCTTCCTTATATTACAACACTAAACACCTCCAATGAAAAAATTAAAGTTTTTCGTAATCGCTGCGTTTGTTCTCCTGGTTTTTTCAATGCAATTGACCCAATGCAGTACAAAGCCGGCGCTGCGGGAAAACAGCGATGATTCCGGTAATCCCGATGCATGGAATGCCAGCATCATTGAAAATGCAAATGAAATGCTGGATATAAGGAAAGGCTGTATTCCGGTTTGAAACTTTTGGAGATGAAGTTTTCTGGACCGATAAACTGCAAATTCACAAGGCCATAGCAGATGTAAAACATGGAGGTCTTGGAGCAGGGCTTACCCCGGAAGGTGCATTGGCAGTGGGATTAAAAGTGGATCTCTCTATTATCCCAGGGCCATTAAAGAAACAAATCCAGGAAGGAAAATTCCTCAATGATCCGCTGGTGACACTTGAATTGATTAAAGCGCAAGCAGTTCTTGGGGTAGTGGGCAAATTCGATGGGTCGGGTAATCTTAGTTCGATTGGATTGACATGTGCACTTTGTCATTCAACAGTAGCGAGTCCAACGGGTATTGGCAACAGGCTGGATGGTTGGCCCAATCGAGATCTCAATGTGGGCGCAATTATTTCTATGGCACCTGATCTCACCGCATTTGAAGAATTACTGGGTGTCGACAATGCAACTGTAAAAACAGTGCTCGCAAGTTGGGGGCCGGGAAAATTTGATGCCCTACTAAACCTTGATGGTAAGGCTTTTCGACCGGATGGCAAATCAGGTGCTACGCTGATCCCGGAAGCCTTTGGTCATGCGGGGCATAATTTGCATACGTGGACCGGCGGTTGGGGCAATGTAACGTATTGGAATGCGTTTGTTGCCAATCTTGAATTGCAGGGTAAGGGTAATTTTTATGACCCTAGATTAGCCGATGCAAAATTATATCCCATAGCCGCCAAAGCAGGTTACGGAAATAAACGCAATCCAACATCAGATGATCAGGTGTCAGATAAGCTTGCGGCATTACAATTTTATCAGCTTTCTATTCCGGCTCCAAAAGCTCCTGACTCCATATACAATAAAGAAGCTGCAGAACGCGGTGCTCTTGTTTTCCTGGGCAAAGCTCAATGCACCACCTGCCATGTTCCACCACTCTATGCAGAACCAGGATGGAATACCCATAAAGGAGAAGAGATCTGTATCGATGATTTTCAGTCCAGTCGCTCGCCAGATAGTTCTTATGTAACGCAAGGTCTGAAAGGCTTATGGGCACACATGAAAGGAGGCTTTTACCATGACGGTCGTTTCGCCACTTTAATCGATGTTGTCAATCATTATGATGCCTGCAAAAAACTAGGGTTGACAGGATCTGAGAAAAATGATTTGGTGGAGTATTTGAAGAGTTTGTGATTTTTTTTCATACACAAAAACCTCTTTAGAACTCCAAAATTTTCCTCGACCACCCTCACCCAATTTATATTGAATATAACTTTTGAAGCCAATTTTTAATTTTGGAAGTTTCTCGTTACTCAATGTACAGCTAAAGTTTTATTTAAAAAACCTCCAGTATAGAAACCAATGAGATAAGGATCACACAGTTTCACAAAACCTGCCGAATAAAATTTACCTATAATTCCTGATCAACGTATTTAAATGTTGCAGATTATTAAAGGCATCCCCCATTGTATTATT
>JBBREG010000303.1:0-3594 GCA_038203125.1 Chitinophagales bacterium | reverse complement strand
TATTACTCGCCGCAATGCATGGCAACTTCATTGCCCGTCATACGGGACATGCACTTAAGACGACATACCTGTTTTATATCATTTCATTTCTTCTGGTTGTCTATTCCACATTCCTGACACGCTCGGGTATCCTGGGCACAGAGAGTGTACATGCATTTACGGAAATGGGGCTTGAATGGCAACTGGTTGGGTTTATTGGATTGTTCGCGATTGCAGGAGGATATTTATTCTTCACACGCGCGAAAGGCATCCCTGTCAATAAAACAGAGGAGAAAATTCAAAGCCGTGAGTTCTGGATGTTTGTCGGTGCATTGGTTCTGATGTTTTCATCTGTATTGATCACATTTACGACAAGTATTCCAGTGTATAATAAATTGGTGGATGTGTATGGTTCCATCATGAACAAAGGTGACATGAGCGTATACCACCGAGCCATGCCATTGAATGATATTGAGCATCATAACCGATTCCAACTCTGGATTGCTGTGCTTATCGCTATTATGTCGGCAATGGCACAAATGATGCGCTTCGGTGCGATGGGATGGGAATCCTATAAACAACGATTTTTCAAACACGTTGCAGTTGCTGTTGTACTCGGTGCAATACTTACATACGTGCTTACACTCTGGATTATAATTCCAAGCTGGCAGTATACGGTATTCCTTGCTGCTGCTAGTTTTGGCATTGTATCCAATGCAGATTATTTGATACGTTTTTCAAAAGGCGCATTAGGAGCAATGGCTTCCGGATTGGCACATGGGGGTTTTGCAATTATGTTGATTGGAATTGCTGCAAGTGGATTGAATAAACGTACGATCAGCGAAAATATGTTTGCACAGGAAGGTCTTGCAGAAGGTTTAAATCCTGGTAAAAATGCTTTTCTGATCAAACACATGCCCATGTTTATGAATGGATATTGGGTGACCTATAAGTCAGATACGCTTGTAGGTCTTACACGTGAGTATGAACTAGAATTTATAAAAATGTCGGAGAAAGGTGATACTGTCGAGCACTTCACTACGTTTCCAAATATTCTCTACGATCGTCAACTCACCAAAGTAGCTACTGCCAATCCGGATACAAAGCGCTACCTGGATCGGGATATGTTTACGTTTATTGCCGGATTACCACCCGAATTGCAGGACGTAGCCAACATTGCAAAAGTTGACAGCCTGTTGGAATACAAGACATATCGTGCACAACCTGGGGATACAGTGCGGAGTGGCAAGTATTCGATAGTATTTGACAGCATCACATTGAATTCTAAAAATCCGGGATATAGTCCTGAAGAAAATGATCTGGCGATTGCAGGTAATTTCACAATACTTCATGATGAAATTGAAGGAGGGAAACAGGCCTACCCTACTTTACTGGTTCGTAAAGGGTTACTCTATGGGATGTCAGATCAGATCAATGATTACAACATCCGTATTCGTCTCAGGTCTTCATCGATTGATACCCTGGTGCCATCAGATGAAAAACTTCAATACGAACCATTTGTCCTTCATCCCTCCGAAACAAAATCCTGGAATGGTCTGACATTGACCCTCGAAGGAATTGATAAAAATGCCCAACATCCGAGTTATACATCTGCAAAAGGTGATATCGCATTTAATGCTGTCGTACGCATTACGGACCAGCGCGGCAGAAAACATCTTGCTCGTCCTTTGTATTTTATCCGGGAAGGAAGGCCATTTAATTTAAAAGCTTATGTACCTGACCTTGGACTCCACATCCGTCTGGAGCGAATTGAACCAAATAAGGAAGAGTTTACCTTCTATCTCGCACAACCCATAAGCGAACCAGCCCTGACCTTTGAATTTGCAGAAGAGGTACCCAGGAATGATTACATCGTGCTGGAAGCGATTTTGTTTCCCGGTATCAATCTTTTCTGGGCAGGATCCATGATCATGCTGGGAGGTATGTTTTTAGGTATGTATAAACGTATCAGGAAAAAATGATCACAACTATCCCTACCCTGTCATGAAAATTGTCTGCATTGGATCGGGGCGCCTGGCATATCATCTTATGCCAGAACTCCAATCTGCTGGTCACATGATTGTGCAGGTATACAACAGGACACCATGGCCTGCAGTGCTCTTATCTCAAAAGCTGCATCACACAGATCACATTACACATCTTGAAGATCTCAACAGAGATGCTGACTTTTACTTTCTTGCCATTTCAGATGATGG
The DNA here is from genome assembly GCA_038203125.1 of Chitinophagales bacterium. GTDB lineage: Bacteria > Bacteroidota > Bacteroidia > Chitinophagales > Saprospiraceae > Opimibacter. The sequence continues at coordinate 1,399 of JBBREG010000303.1, read as the reverse complement.
CATCCCTGAAGTAGCGAAAGAGCTGGCCAACAAGCATGAACTGAAAGGGATTGTAGTTCATTGTTCGGGTGTCCTTGGCCTGGATATCATTCCGTCCTTACATCGTGGTATTTTCTATCCCCTCCAGACTTTTTCAGAACATCATGAAGTGGAATGGTCCCAAACACCGATTATGATCACCTCCGACAAAGAAGAGAACAGTCAAAAGCTGGATCAACTTGCTCGCACCATATCATCTGCAGTGTATCCGATGTCTGATGCACAAAAATCTTACGTACATCTGTCAGCCGTTTTTGCCAATAATTTTACGAACCATATGATGACGCTTGCTGAAGAAATTTGCGCAGCCCATCAGGTACCATTTGAAATTCTAAAACCGCTGATCCAAACCACATTCGAAAAAGCCCTTCACCTGGGGCCTTCACTTAGTCAGACAGGTCCCGCCACCAGAGGTGATATAGACACGATCAAGAAACATCTTCAACTCCTGGAACAACATCCTCAATTGAAAAGAGTGTACGAAGTCATTACGGAAAGTATCGTGAGAGGGTGACCCTTCGCAACTGACGCTCAACCATGTTCAGCTCAGGGACCGGGTGAGAACCTCATAACCTATAACCTAATAACCCTATAACCTCATAAGCCAATAACCTATTTCCCCGACTTTGACTCTATCAGCGAAGCAAGGACCTCAATCGCCTTCTTGTAACTCGTATGATTATTGATGACCAGATGCGCGCGTTGCTTGAAGGGTTCGATATAGGAACGGAAGGAGGGTAAAACGTGATGTTCATAACGATGTAACACATCTTCGAGAGGATAATTGCGTTCACCGGCATCGCGGATGATGCGTCGCTTGAGCTTGATGATGTCTTCTGCATCAATAAATATGCGGAGATCCAACTGATTGCGGATGTCATCAAAATGAAAAACAAATAAGCCTTCCACTATAATGATCGGAGCCGGCTTAAATTCCAGGTGCGTGGGTTCTTTATTTGGATTGTTAAAGACATACTGTGTTTTGATCACAGTCTCACCTTCAATCAGTTTTTTAATATCATTTGCAAACGTGGTGTGATCAATCGATTCCGGCAGATCAAAATTCTGGTATCCGGCATCGTCCCATATCTGCTGCTCGCGGGGATGATAGTATTCATCCTGGGAAATGATACATAATTCCTCTTCAGGAAATAAAGCACGCAGCTCATGGATGATCGTGGTTTTTCCTGAACCACTTCCACCTGAAATGCCTATTAAATATGGTTTGTCAGCCATGTTCATTTATCATTTGTCATCTTCATTCGTCACTTGTAACTCGTCACTAAACCTGCATCATGAGTCTGGAATCTGGATTCAAAAATTCGTCACTCTTTACTCGTAATTCGTCACTCGTAATTCG
>JBBREG010000302.1:0-3599 GCA_038203125.1 Chitinophagales bacterium | reverse complement strand
TCCTCCGGGGAAATTATTGATGACGGTATCAGTGATATTCCAATTTATTTCTCCTTCGTTATTAAAATTAATGATCCAAGCTTCTTTTTCAACTTTAGTTTTACTGTAATAATTATATTTCACTCCAGATCCAACAAAAACATGTCTAAGATCATCATACTCTAGATCCCGAATAGCGCCAGATTCCAAATTAAAATCAGTTAAGTATTGCTTCCACAGTAATTCAAAGTTTGCATTCAATTTAAGTAGAGTAACAGCATAAAAAATTTGACTAACTTGACCATTTGGAACTTCTATATAATCTGCGCCAGAAATTATCCATTCATTACCAGAATATTTTATACTAGCCGAAGCGCCGAATGAATTTGATTGATGTTGGTTTCCTTTCCATTCAAACAGGCCCCAATCCGGATTTTTAAGTTGCGTTTCTATAATGTACGACTGACCGGTGCTGCCGCAACCAATAGAGAGCAGTTTTATTTCTTCGGGTTTCTTACCAAGTCCACTTAGATTGTTGCTGAGAACGGATGTCGTATTCGTTGAAGGATTTGGATTCATGGCAAAGGCAAGACCAAATGCAGATGGATCGTTGGAATAACTTCCTCCCTCACCATGATCCTGGTAGATCGGGAGATTAATAGCTGCTGCTGATGTGCGCATCGCTACATCAATCAGCTTTAGATTCTGATCACGTTTATATGCAGAATAGAACACGATGATTTTAAACCCGGGTATTTCATTCGCTGTGAGATAGGGGAGGAGATCAAGACTTGGCATCAGGAAAATCGGTTTCTCTCCATAGATGGCAAATACATCACCCAGTGTTTTGTCTTCCTCAATATGGTGCAGCAATGCTTTGCGCAGTCCTTTGTTGGTATACTTCGCTCTGAAGAAATTAAGAGGATTGGTCAATAATGACTGTCGAAAAAAATTCTTCGGAAGCAATTTCGCAGCTTCATCGAGATAGATACTTTGAATTTTCTCAATGTTCAGACCGGCCGCAATGGATGTAGCAATAATGCCACCAGTTGCACTGCCGATAATGACATTAAATACGTCCGTTACTTTTTTTCTGAGATCGTTTTCTAACTGGCGCAGGATGGTTGCAGGAAACAATCCACGGGTACCTCCACCATCGATTGATAAGATTCTGATCGTCATCAGCAGGTTGGTTTTTACGTGTGTCTTGATTTGGGTCCGACGATTGACATGGTGTTCATAGGCCGATTCCGTATCTAATAATACAAAAAAGGCAATTGATCTTAGCAATCCAATTTTCGACTATAATCAACACAACCTGCTCCCGCCCTGATTTTTTACCTTTAGCCCTCTTATTTGAAATACTTATGGCCAAGCCAACCTTATACCTGCTGGATGCGTATGCTTTGATTTTCAGAGCTTACTATGCCTTCCTTCGAAATCCCCGCATCAATAGTAAAGGGCTCAATACCAGTGCCATGTTTGGTTTTGTCAATGCGCTGGAGGACGTGATCAATAACCGCAAGCCGACGCACCTGGCTGTTTGTTTTGATCATAAATCACCCAACGTACGTGTGCAGGAGTTTCCTTATTACAAAGCCAATCGCCAGGAAACCCCGGAGGATATCCGGTTGTCAGAGCCGTATATCCGCAGCATCATCGAGGCGTATAATATCCCGATCCTGGAAGCGCCCGGATATGAAGCCGATGATGTGATCGGTACTCTTGCCAAGCGTGCTGAAAGAGAAGGGTACTGCGTATACATGGTCACTCCTGATAAAGATTTTGGCCAGCTGGTCTCTGAAAATATTTTCATCTACAAACCTGGCAGACAGGGAAATGATGCAGAGGTTCTCGGTGTCAAAGAAGTGATCGCCAATTATGACATTCACAAACCAGAACAGGTCATCGACATCCTGGCATTGATGGGAGATGCCGTAGATAATATTCCGGGAGTTGCCGGAGTAGGGGAGAAGACCGCAATGAAACTTGTGCATGATTATCATAGTGTCGAAGAACTCTATGAAAAAATTGGAGAGATCAAAGGTAAGTTGCAGGAAAAACTGATAGCCAGCAAACAGTCTGCGATTGATTCTAAAAAACTTGCCACGATTTTATTGGATGCGCCCGTAGCATTTGAACCGGAGCGTCTCATCATGGAGCCACCGGATGCCACCAAACTGTCTGCGATCTTCAACGAACTTGAATTCCGTGCATTAGGTAAACGTGTCATCGGCGATTCGTATGAATCCAATCCATCCGCTCCGTCGAGCACGCCTGTGTCAGGTTCCAAACAAGGAGATCTATTTGGAAATGAAGAAGCTCCTGCTCAATTTGAATCTGTTGCTAAGGGAAAAAATATTTCAAATACACCACACACATATTATGCTGTAAAAACCGTAGAGGAGCGAGCTGATCTTATCAAAAAACTTTTAGTTGCAACCGAGTTTGCATTTGATACTGAGACTACAGGCTTAGAATCGGATATGGAAATGGTCGGTATGTCTTTCTCCATGAAAGCAGGTGAAGCCTATTATGTGCCAACACCCTTGGATTTTAATGAAGCAAAAAAAATTGTGCTGGAATTTGCTCCCGCATTTGCAAATCCGAATACATTAAAAATCGGTCACAACATCAAATTCGACATGAAACTTTTGATGTTGTATGGGATTGACGTGGCGGATCCGATATATGATACGATGGTGGCCCATTATGTTGCTGATGCACACATCCGCCACAAAATGGACATCATGGCGGAAACCTATCTTGGGTATTCACCAGTGCCTATTTCAGACCTCATTGGCAAACGAGGTAAAAATCAATTGTCCATGCAGGACATTGATCTTGAACGCATCACCGAATATGCTGCAGAGGACGCTGACATAACCTTACAACTTAAACCGATCACAGATAAGATGTTGCGCGACGTGGATAGTGAAGAACTGACACGCAAACTTGAATTTCCGTTGATCCATGTACTCACCGAAATGGAAGTTCATGGGATTAATCTCGATGTACCATTTCTGAATGAATATTCCAAAATGCTTCAGGTAGAATTGCTTGACATGCGGAGTAAAATTTATGGTCTGTGTGGTGTTGAATTTAATCTCGATTCGCCAAAACAAATGGGGGATATATTATTCGAACATCTGAAGATCCCATACGAAGGTGCAAAGACGAAGACAGGTCAATATGGCACGAGTGAAGATGTATTGGCTCCACTGCGTGAAAAACATGAGATTATCAATCACATCATCAATTATCGAGAGCTCACGAAATTGAAGTCTACGTATGTTGATGCATTGCCGATGCTGGTGAATCCATCTACTAATCGTCTCCACACAACGTTTGGTCAGACCATTGCAGCAACAGGTCGTCTTGCATCTAATAATCCAAATCTTCAGAATATTCCGATCCGTACTGATCGGGGAAGAGAGATTCGAAAAGCATTTATTCCTAAGGATAGTGATCATTTAATATTCAGTGCGGATTATTCGCAAATAGAATTGCGGATTATTGCCGCCATCACACAGGATGAAGGAATGATGGAAGCTTTCCATGCGGGAGAAGACATTCACTCCTCCACAGCATCGAAAGTATTTGGTGTTCAGCTCGCAGAA
>JBBREG010000301.1:0-3744 GCA_038203125.1 Chitinophagales bacterium | reverse complement strand
CCGGACCCATCACTAGCCTCCGGCAGTGCACTAAGCGGCGGATATGCTGTCCAACCTCCGGAAAAAGGGCCTGTATTGAGGAAAAGTGAAAAGAACATGACAACACTAGCCAGGAAGAAAAACCAATATGACAACATATTGAGAAATGGCGAGGCCATATCCCGTGCTCCCACCTGGAACGGTATCAAAAGGTTAGCAAACGTACCGCTCAAACCAGCTGTCAGAACGAAGAATACGATGATCGTGCCGTGCATGGTTACAAGGGCGTAGTAGAACTCAGGATTGAGTGCACCAACACCGGAATCGCTGATCGTGATCCACTTACCGAGTAATGGTTTTAACCATGCCATGCTTTCATCCGGGAAACCCAGTTGTAAGCGGAAGATGATACTCATTCCGGCACCAATGATTGCCCAGAAGATCCCTGTAATCAGGAATTGCCTGGCGATGATCTTATGATCCTGGCTGAATATATAATGTGTGATAAAATTGGATTGATATTTATCTCCGTGATGATGCTCATGAAAATGATCATCAAATCCCTGCTCGCGGATCAGAACATCGGTCTCCTGATGAGATGCTGACATAGTTTATAATTATTGAGCTGTTATTCTAAATTCGATTCGTCTGTTTTCCTGACGCCCGGCGCCTGTTTCATTCGTATCTGCGGGTTTCGCCGATCCGTATCCTACTGCTGTCATCCTGCCTTCTTCCACACCTTCTTTTACTAAAAATGCTTTGACTGCCTCAGCACGTTTTTGCGAAAGTGCGTTATTGCTCGCTACTTCTCCTTCAGCATCTGTATGACCACTTATTTGAATGCGGACCCTGAGATATTTTTTCATCAGTTCTGCCAGATCCTTTAGCTGGTATTCTGAGTCCGGAGTTAGCACTTCATTACCTGTCTCAAATTGGACTGCGTCCAGTTGAATTACCTTTACATCACCCGTTACATCCGTAGTAACCGGAGCGGCTCCCGCCGTATCTGCTGCTATGGCTGCACTATCCCGTGTGAATTGTTCCAGACCAAGTGCCCGTTCAAAAGATGTACCCAGGTCCTGTTTGTTTTGCGAGATCTCAAAATCCAATAATTTTCCCTGGTTAGGATCCTTTTCCTTGTTCCGGATACTGCTGATATAATAGGATTGTTGTTTTGCTAACCACGCATTGTATTCATCTTCCGAAACAATACGCACGATCCTTCTCATACTATAGTGACTCTTTCCGCACAACTCAGCACAGGCAAGTTCATAGTTGAAATCCTCCCACAGTAGCGGGCTGGTTGGATCATCCGGATCTTTAAGCTTGTTATACTCCGGATACTTACTGAGTTCTTCGCGATATTCTTCTGTTGTCTTGGTTGGTGTAAAGACAAAATATGTTGGTAAGCCTGGTACTGCATCCATTTTTACCCTGAAATGAGGCAGGTAAAAATTATGAAGTACATCACGTGCAATAATCCTGACTCTCACTTTTTTATTGACAGGTAGCCAAAGTTCATCCGGGTGAAAGTCATCATAGTTTTTTGGGTCGGTCCAATCCTGGCCAAGTGGATTTTCAGCGCTTGTCAGTTTATAATCCCGGCTCCCAATCACACCATCCGCCCCCGGATATCTCAGATGCCAGGCAAATTGATAAGCTGTGGCTTCAATCTCAATATGATCTTCATCTTTTCCAATATCTGCCATGACAGCGTTCCACGCAAGGAGACCTTTAATGACGAGATACGTCATTACGACTGCGGGAATAGCAGACCATACAATTTCCAGCGTGTTATTGTGTGCCCAATGGGTCCCTTTTGTTCCTTTCACTTTTTTGTACCTGAACGCAAACCAGAACAAAGCAATGTGTGTGACGACGAATACGATACCTGTAAAAAACAAGGTGACGTTGAACAGGTCATCAAGGATGCCTCCATGAGCAGAGGCTGATTTATGCGGACCGTAGCCCATCATATAGTTTTTCCATACGTATGCTGTCAATACACAGAGAGCAAGCAAACCGATCATGAAAAGCAGCATGGCTCTTCCCTGATTTCGGTTACTTCTGAATTCTACTTCCTCTTCTCCACGTATGCGGGTATACAGTTCAGTCAGCTTACTGATCTGCAGTATCACCACTACCAGGAGTACGACACTTATGAGAATAATCAGAGCGGTCATTTGCTATATTGCTTTATATATTTCTTTCAAATACAATTTATACTTCACAAGGCCTCTTACGTATGATGTGATACACTCTCCATGAGATAAGGGTCTCTCCGCGGTAATAAGGAAGCTTTTTCTAGCCTGTTAAATACAAAGTAGAAGAAGAGTCCCAGGAATCCAATGAATGTGCCCAACTCCAGAAATCCGGGCATTTTAAATCCGGGTGTGGCTCCATGTTGTCCGTCTGCAGCATGCCCCATCAGTTCATGAGCTGTATGGATGATACCAGGCTTCAACATCAGGAAATAATCTAACCAGTGACTGAATACAAGGATAATTGAAATTGCCAGCAGGGTTCCATATTTCCTTTTCGTGTCATTGCGGATCAATACAAGGAACGGTAATACAAAATTGAGGACGATGTTCGCATAGAAAAGTACCGGATACTCATTCAGCCGTGTGTGGAAATAGATCGTTTCTTCCGGAATGTTACCATACCAGATTAACATGAATTGTGAGAACCACATGTACGTCCAGAAAATACTAAACGCGAATAAATATTTGCCAAGGTCATGAAGATGTTCGATCGTAAGTAGCGGAAAATATCCCCTGATTTTTAATGCGATCAGCGTGATGATGGTAAGAGCGATCATGGTAATCATCCAGCTTACGGAAGAGTACCAGGCAAATAAGGTGCTGTACCAATGTGCATCAACTGACATCACCCACAACCAGATCATGGCTGCGCTGGAAAATCCGATAATAGGTAACGCTGCTGCTCCCCATACTCTCATCTTGTGTGAATGCCAGAAGGTCGCATCACCATTGGTATCCTGATCAACTGAAATCTGGCGAATGCGGGTAGCAATAAATATCCATAATCCCATGAGCACTAATCCGCCGATCGTATACCATCCTTTATTGAGGAATGAGCTTTTCCCTTCCAGTACTTCGTCTGTTGTCACGGAAGCTGTATCAGCCCAGTGGTAGAGATGATGCCATCCTGCATAGATACCAATACCAATAATTGTCATGAGGACTATGCCAACAATAAGGAAAAGGGAATAAGCTTCCCACACTCTTTTGAATATCGTGTGCCATCCAGCCCATGCAGTGATCTTGGCAGCCAGCATGAACAATGCCATCAATGCCACACCTGTGAAGAATACAGAATTGTGCAGGATATTGGACCAGAACCGGGTGTGATACTGATCATCACCCATAAAGGTTATCACCAGAGCGATCACTCCGATCAACATCATGATCGCGAAAAGTGTTTTTTGCCTGTTTTCGAATATAAACTGATTCATATCGATGTTTGTCGGTTCGGTCGATTAATGATTGTTAGTCTCGTGTATTTTAGACGCAGGCTTGCTTCCGTTTGGCGCATGCATTGTATCTGCTGTCATATTCTTTTTCATACTGGCTTCCATCATTGCATAAGGCGTGGCTTCTGCATTCATGGTATTACTTGCAGAAGTGTATTGCATCTTCTTTGTTTGTGCCTGCAAGGAACGGATGTAGTGGATCACTTCCCAGCGTTCTCGGTAACTTAGTTTATCAGCATATGACCCCATCACGTTTTTTCCATACATAA
>JBBREG010000300.1:0-3818 GCA_038203125.1 Chitinophagales bacterium | reverse complement strand
AATAAGCCCCCGCCGCTCCGGCTATGAGATCGATTTGCAATAAGTCCAGATCAGAGGCACCTAAAAAATTCCCCAAAGAAAAATTTAATCCTGGTGCCTGGTTATCAATACCATCAATGAGCTGCAATGATCGCACAGGACTCGTAGAAGCAAAGCCTCGCGTATTAAAAACCTTTACACCAAATGATGCAGCAAAATGATCTACTTCCGGAAGGATGGCAATTCCATCAGCTATGCTCGCCGCAGCAATCCCTCGGAGGTCCATAAACCCAATACGATGCGTAGTAAATGGAGATCTTTTTTGATTTTCTGATATCACACCACTTTCTACAATTGCTTCACGTAACAGCTTTGCATTCACCGTCATTTTAATTAACAGGATACTGGATGCATCATTGACCAAAATCCAAGTAGAATCATATCCCATGGCCATTATCTTAAGCTGCAAAGGCATCGCAGTAGCTGTGAGCAATTTGAAATGACCTTCGGAATCTGTTACTTCAAATTCATCGGTCCCTGCAATTTTTATTATCGCCTGTATAATTCCTTCTTCAGTTTCTTTATCAACTATTTTCCCCTGTATTACAACCTGACCTGACAATACATTTGTAGTGATGCACATCGCAATTAAGTAGAAGAGAAATCTTAGGGTACTATTTTCCATTATTTGTTTTAGGAGCGAATTCTTGTCGCATCACTACAAATGACGGGGATTAGCAGCCTGAAGGTTATCGTGATTTATCAGTATTCTGACCGGGTATCAGAAATCAATTTTATAATAAAACAACGGTAAAAACCCGAGTTGATATTCTTCACGTACGGGCTCACCATCCGGACTGTCCGGTGAATACGTTAGCGTAAGAATATTCCTTGTATTGAGCAGGTTGACCAGGTCGAGACCAAACTCGTGTGTCACCCGATCAGCATTGATCCGATAATTGAATTTGATATCTGTCCGAAAGTAAGGCCTGAATTGCTGTGTATTCACTGTAGCGTCTTCATACACAATTTCCAATTCGGATGCAGAGGCTTCCCTGTCTACCGGTCCATACCAGCGGCCACCCGCGTAGGTAATCTTAGTGCCAATGCTAAATACATTTTCCTTTTTCGTTACAAACTCCTTCGTAAAAAGAGCATTGAATGCATACCGCCCATTAAATGTGGTATTTCTCCAGATGTCATCACTCCCTTTGTATTTTGAAGAATACACCGAACCTGTAAAGAGAAAAGCATATTGATGACTAAATGATTTTTCAAGTGTAAGTTCGAGACCGAAATTCCTGCCCACACCTTCATTGATAAGTTCCTGCGGCAACACACGTTCAAAACCACTGCCTGCATTAATCAGGGAAAACGAAGAAAGCTTGATATCTACAGGAATATTGTAGAGATGTTGGTAATAGGTTTCCACTTTTACCCTGATATCACTTGAAATCGTCGTGTTGTACCCCAACACTGTATGAATGCTTTTTGTTAACCCCAAGGCCAGGTTATACTCATCTGCAGCATCAATCTCAGCAGGTCGGTAGTAATATTCATACAAAGTCTGTATCTGCGAATGGAGTCCTGCCCCAAACGTAATGGTTTGAATAGGTGATAGCTTATACTCGAATCCGACCCTGGGTTCAAAAGGTGAAAAACTATTTTTGTTTCCGGAAAAATATAATGCTGTGATACCTGCAGTGACAGCAAGTGCTGGTGAAACCTGTCTTCGCCAATGCACATATGGTTGTATCAGAACCGCTTCATCTTTTGCATTCCACCTCATCTTCCATGGTGCTAATGAATTTCCATTTTCCATGACCACGATGGTTCGCACACTATCGATATACGCCAGGCTCATCAGGTCAGTTATCACTCCGGCTCTTACAGAACCTTTCTTCAACTTAAGGTTGACGAGCGAATGAATTGAATATTTATTTTCCCTGAAGGTATAATTCAGAATGGGTGGTAATGAATCCACTACATAATCACCCTGCATGTCTGTATGCCTGTAAATATAATTGTGATCCGAATCGACATTCGCATGTGATGCGGAAATAATAGTTTTAAAAAACCCTATAGACTTTATAGGTGTCGTAAAAGATGTTCCTATGATACCCAGTTGCGATGCGAAATGCTGATCCCGGTCATTCTGACCGTAAATCAGGGTGGATTCGTCAGGCCGTTCCTGCTCACTGATGCGGAATTGTATATCGCTGATACCACCGATTCCAAATACAGAAAATACACTTCCATTTCTGCCCGGAAGCTGCAATCGGAATGCTCCATCCTGATAGGAGGGAACAGCATCCGTGCCTATTTCAATACCAAGGAACTGAAATAATTTTAAAGTTGAATACCTGTACATCGCCAGGTAAGATGCCTTGCCTTTTTTAGACAAAGGTCCTTCAGCCAATAATTCAGTCCCCAGGAATCCAACCTGACCACTGAACTCATGCTGTTGTGAATTCCCATTTCGCATTTCCAAATCAAATACGCCTGAAATACCATTTCCAAATTCCGCGGGAAATGCACCGGTATAAAAATCAGAATTGGCTAAAAATTTATTGTTCAAAATTGTGACGGGTCCGCCACCTGTACCGGGAATGGCAAAATGATTTGGATTTGGAATATTAATTCCTTCGAGTCGCCAGATTACTCCCTGCGGTGTATTACCACGGATGATGATATCATTTCTCGAATCATCTGCCCCCTGAACTCCTGCAAAATTTGCGGCCATGCGCGGAGGATCTCCCCTGCTACCGGCATATCTGTTTGTTTCATCCATTGAAAATTCACGACCGCTTACGACCCCCATTTCGTTTTGAACCTCCCCACTCTTTCTAGAAGTCACTACAACCTGGCCCAATTCCATAATCTCAGCGTCCATCTCTACGTCGAGGTTGACTTGCTTTCCTGCAGTGAAAATGATGTTGGAATTGGAAATACTTTTATAACCTACGTATGATACCGTTACCAATTGCCTTCCCAAAGGAATATTGTCGATCGAATATGTCCCATATTCATCCGTAGCACTTCCCAGTATTTTAGTGGAATCGATGTTGACTTCAATGATCGCACCCATTAAGGGAAGGCTCGTATCTTTTTCTTTTACAACGCCATATATACGTTGACCAGACTGCCCTGTGATTATCTGCACAGTAAGTGGCACCAAGAAGCATAAAAGGGAAAGTTTGTTTTTCATCCTAATTGTTCTAAGGTACTTAACTTAAATCCACCCTTCTTCTTTTGACTTCCTTAATAAAGCGGCCGTATTTGGAAGCTCCCATTTGCGCAGCATATTCTGACGATGTGTATCTACTGTTGCTTTTGAAATAAACAATTGATTCGCAATTTCTTTACTGCTCATTCCCTGATCAAGGCATCTTACGATTTCCTTTTCTCTTGGAGTACATTCGTTTGTCTTTGGGAGGATGCGGCGAAGGCGACGATAAACTTCATGGCACATGTGACTTTTATCGGGCGAGAATGTCACATCATAATTGTTTGGGCGAATCGAGTTGACCATCACAGATACATCATGAAAACACATCACACCATAAGTAGCATCTCCGCGCTCATCGCATTGTGCAACGAAGGTGGTACGCATGAGCCTCCGGAGTGACTCATTGGGACAATCAATATTCATGAGGACCTTACAGATAAAATCAAATGGCTGACTTTTGCACTCCCTTGTGAATTCCTGCATCACCTTGTCTACTTTCCGGATATGCTCCATATCAGATGCTTTTGAGTACCTCGTCAGGAGATTGTAGGTCACCTGCGACATCCCGAGGTCCAGGCAGATATTCTCCTGATAGACGATCTGAAGTGCC
>JBBREG010000299.1:0-3821 GCA_038203125.1 Chitinophagales bacterium | reverse complement strand
TCATTGACACCATCACCGTCGGTATCAGGGATCGGACAACCATCGTATTTCACGACACCATCCACATTAATACACTTGTCCACTTCATCATTGACACCATCTTTATCTGTATCCGGAATTGGACATCCACCATATTTCATGATACCTGCTATTGAAGGGCATTTATCTTCTGCATCAGTAATCCCGTCCCCATCTGTGTCGGGACAACCCTGGAAGGAAGCTAAACCTGCCACCAACGGACATGCATCATCCCTGTCTGGAATGCCATCTGCATCAGAATCTGCAGGGATTACATCACCAAATAATCTCAACTTAAATCCGAACTGGAAATTGGAATTGTAGTATTCGAGATCATCACCAGGATCACGGACATCCAGATCTGAAAGACCGTGTGTATAACGACCATACAGTGATATGACTTCCCTTGGAAATAATTCGATTCCGAGGCTAAGACCAAGCGAAGTGGATTCAAAATCATCCTTTACACGTGGAGAAGGCACCCTGTGCAGTTTGTGAAGGATGTCAAATTGAGGTCCTACACTAAATGCGATATCATCCACCACATGAAGTTTCAACAATAGGGGGATGGAAAAATAACTGATCCGGCCATTCGGCAGAAGCACATCAGCTTCTGAATCTTCATAGTCATAAAGGGAATACATAACCTGAGGTTCAAAAGAAAATGCATGTCCGATAGGAAGATTCATCCATGCACCTGCGGACCAACCAAATTCGTATCCAAATCGAATGTTATCAGGGTTATCTCCTGCAATCCGCAATCCGGAATAGTTGATCGCTCCTAATAAACCGCCTGAAACTGTGTATCGGTCGTGGAGCATGGATTGTGAAAAACTGGTAGTGGTCAGGGCGAGAAATGCCACCAGGAAAAGTAAATGTTTCATGAGTCTTTTGGTTTGTATGAAGAGAATTGATTGTTCAGGTTGTTAGCTGAAAACATAGTTGTAAAGAGGGTAACCTATTCGATTGAAGTATCAAATAAAGTCTCTTACTATCCCAAACACGATAGTGGCTGTAAGGTTTAGGGTTTTTTAACATTTACCTGTGAATGGCCATAAATTGAAGGTTCATGCGGGCTTAGGGTCCCAATATCGAACCATATCACAGGATTACTTACAGCATTGGCAATAATCCCGGCCTTCAAAACCACAATAGATCCAAAAGAACCTGCGAAGGTCAGGATATGGGCAAATGAGGAAAAGAATCCTGAAAAAACTGAACGGAAAGAAAGACTACACTTTCATGAGCTTAAAACTCCTGACTTCATTTTTATAGGTCAGACGTAAGAAATAGATACCCGGCGAGAAAAATGAATTGTTGATTTTTAGGATGGTATCATCGTCTTGTAACACCGTTGAAATCATAGTTCTTCCTGCCGTATTTATGACTTCCAATTGCATACCGGGTCGTAACCATGCTCCTTCCACCGTCCAATTAGCATCAGCCGGATTTGGAAAGATTGACACCTGTGTTTCTTGTGCAGTTTCTGAGGATCCCGTAGTGATTTCATATGTTCCGGATCTAAATTTTACGGTTCCGCTGGCATTGTCCTCCCATACAACGAATACATTCCCATCCCGAATCGCAATGTCGGCATTAATCGTTCTGTCAAGATCGACAGTATCATACACTGCAGGCAGGCCCAGAGCAACATCACTGGTAAAGCTTAGGACCAATTCATCCTGGCCATTTACGACCTGTTTCCAAACTACACCTAGTGCACTACCATCTCCGTCAATCCTGGGAAAATTTTGCAAAGCGATATCTTCATCATCTGCCAGCGGTATGCCACCGGTAGAAGTAAGATCGTATAATGATGTGTGACTGATATATACACGACTTTTTCCATTAGCTCCATTCATGAAAACAGAATACAAAGTATCCCCTATGATAAAACCATCAGGACCGGAAGCTGGGCAAGCGTGGATCATCCAGTTTTGCTGATCAATATTCATCCCATCGTTAAAGGTTACACCATCATCCGTTGAGATCCCTGCCCAGGTATCACGCAGATTACTGTTATTATCTCTGTATAACATGGCCACACGGTTACCATCAGCCACAATGGAACCTGGACAACAATCACATGCTTCAGATTGACCACTACTCCACCCGCTGGCAAGGACATCGGGAGAAAATGTAACACCATAATCATCTGACCTGCTTACAACCCATCGGGCCTCGCCAAAATGTGAATTGAATTTCATAAATGCAACTATTGGATGACCACTGTCATCGGTCGTTACAGTAGGAAACCTGGATAGATCCTCCCCAATCTGCTCAATCTGAACAGGGTCAGAAAACGTAACACCACCATCATACGAGTGAACACACCAGGAAACGCCATCATGCTCAGGTGTTTCTTTGAATACAACATACACGGTATCTCCATGGGCAGCAATATCAGGTCCCATCCATCCGGCACCGGCAACGGTCAGAGATGCGGGATGTAAAAATTTTGGCGTATCAAATGAAGAACCATTCCAGCGGGTAAACATCGCACGGCTGGCATTATACCACAGGATCAGCGGATCGCCGGAAGCATCTGTTACGATCCTTGGATGCATATTGCCACTGGTAGGAGGAGCAGCATCCATGGCGGCCTTCCAGGAAATCTGTGTAAAGGCAGAGAATTGCAAGCAGAAGAATATAAAGACAACCGTCAGTTTCATCATAGGGCGAAAATACAGAAGAATACCATGCTTCAGCTTCATGGTAACGTTAAGGTTTACATTGCGGGCAGATAAATGCGCACACTAAATCAATATCTGTAGTTGTGTAACTTGTCAAAAGATCAACGGTATATTGTCAAAATGAATAGTCGGTATTATATATTATGGCTGTATGGAAGTCTCATTACTACCATACATCTATTTGGACAGGGCACACAGACAACCTATAGCAACCCGACCAATATTGATTATGGCTATGTACCCATTCCCGGTGCCGCGGCCTGGGGACGGCATCGGGCAACTGCCGATCTTGTGATGATCGGATACAAAGCGGATTATTATCTCTTTAGCACCAATCAATGTGGATACTGGCACATCCTGATATGATCAACTGGATATTTGTTTCCAGAAAATTTTTACGGCCGTGGAATGAAGGGTATGACGAGTTATGTGCTCCGGCAGTGGGTGTGGTTGGCGATAGGATGATCGTGTTTGGATCAACATACACGAATAAGTTTACAATATGGATGAGTAATAAAATTGTGTGAAATACTTCTTGAATTCCAGCCTTAGTTGAATTTCATTAGCCGAAGACTGATCAAAATGACAAGAATCGTCACACCTACATCCGCAGCGATTGCCATGACAAGATTACTATACCCAAGGACGGCAAGTGTGATGAAGATAAGTTTCACCAATATGGCGCCGATCGTATTAAACCGGATCGTTTTGATTGTGGCTCTCCCCAATCTAATGAGAAACGGAATTAAAGACAGCCGGTCATTCATCAGTGCGATATTGGAGGTTTCGATGGCGGTCCCACTACCAGCTGCACCCATTGCGATGCCGACACTGGATTGGGCAAGAGCAGGCGCATCATTGATCCCATCTCCTACCATAGCCACATGTTGATAATCCTTCAGCAGGTCTCTTATTTTACTTGCCTTATCCTCCGGTAATAAACCACCATAGACTTTATGAATTCCGACTTGCGCTGCCACATACTGCGCTGCATTTTCATGGTCACCTGTCAGCATGACGGGTTCTACACCTAATCGTCGCAACTCAGCAATGGCTGATGTACTATCACTTTTAATCTCATCTGTCAATCCAATGATACCTGCTACCCCA
>JBBREG010000298.1:0-3852 GCA_038203125.1 Chitinophagales bacterium | reverse complement strand
GGCTCTGTGAGATCGACTGGCTCGATAGCATATAGTACGCTTAAAGCCTGTGCTACATTAGCCATTTGCTGAAATCCTGGCTCGCCATGACCTTGAATAACGCCTAATGAAGGTTTGTCTTTAACGCTTATTTTTTTAATCGCTGTTGTGAGATCATATTCCATTGCTGAACCTTCACTGACAAATGGAATAATTTCTTTCTGATCACCATATTGAATTACAGCACCCATAAAAGCTTTCTTCTGCGAAGCCTGATCCTTTTCACGAACATTGATCAATAAAGGTTGTATCCCGGACTGCAGCGCTTCCTGTTCAGAAGTTGAATCAGCACCGGGATTGATAAATCGATAATCGACTTTTCCTTTCGAAATATTATTGTACTCGATCAGCAGGTTTTGAAAATCCGTGCGGACACGTTCGAAATTAGCCGGCAGGTTTTCTGAAAAATAGGCTTTGACATCCACCGGATCTTGCAGTTCATGAAGAATACCGCGCGTAGCTTTACTCATGGTAAACTGCTTATCTACTGTCAGGTCAATCCGAAAAAAGTATTGTCGTGACAAAAGAAAAATAACAGCGATGATACCAATGATCAATACGATGGAGAGCTTCCGATCCGTGTTCATATTATTTTCGTTTTGAGATCATCAGTTGAGTTAATAATAGTCCCAACAGCGTGATGGATAAGAAGTATACAACGTCTTTCGAATCGATGACGCCTCTGGACATAGATTCATAATGTCCGGGCACACTCAGGTCCGACAATAATCCACCAATCCATCCGGACTGATCAGAGCCCAGGGCACCGAAGATGAACTGAAATACAACGCCGATCAATAAGGCCAGTAAAAACGCAACGATTTGATTGTTGGTTAGACTGGAGGCAAAAAGTCCAATGGAGATATAGGCACTACTCATGAATATGAGGCCCAGGTAACCGGTAATGGTACTGCCATGATCAATATTGCCAAGACGTGCCACAGAGACGTAATATGGAATGGTAAAAGCAAGCGCTATAATCACCAGTAAAAGGCAGGCTAAAAATTTACCCACGACCAATTGGCGATCTGTGATTCGTTTCGTCAGGAGTAATTCGATCGTACCGCTCTTTTTTTCTTCTGCAAATTGTCGCATGGTGATGGCAGGAATAAAAAAGAATAATGACCAAAGTGCAACGCTAAAAAATACCTGGAGGCTGGCTTGTTTGTGATAAAATATATCATTACCCCATAGCCAGGTAAAAAATCCACTGAAGCCCAGGAAGGCAACCAATAGAATATAGGCGACCAGGGAATCAAAAAAACTATTGAGTTCTTTCCTTGCTATAATCCACGATTCTCGCATCGGCGTGTTGGTTTTACGATTTGGTGATAAGGGATTAATTCATTGTTACGTTGCGGAAGATATCTTCGAGCCGCACTTCCACAGGACTCATCTGGAGTAACATCCATTCTTTTGATACACACATCTTATAGATGGCTCTTGCAGTTTGTGCAGTGTCCGTGCATTCCACTTCCCACAATTTGTGATCCGCACTGATCCCAATCCCCGTCACATCCGGAAGCGAAAGGAGTGCTTTCCGAATTGTATCTCCTGAAGCACCTTCAATATCCACCAGTAGAAAACTTTTGCCTGTTGAATGGGCACGTAATGAATCAGGAGTTCCATTGGCTACAATTTTACCCTTGTTTATGATCAGGATCCTGTCACACGTTGCTTCTACTTCGGGAAGGATATGTGTGGAAAGTATGACAGATTTATGCACCCCAAGTCTTTTGATGAGTTCACGTATCTCAACACGCTGATTTGGATCAAGACCTGTCGTCGGTTCATCGAGGATGAGAATAGCAGGATCATGGATCATGGCTTGTGCAAGCCCTACACGTTGTTTATACCCTTTTGAGAGTTCACCGATCTTCTTGTGTTTCTCATCATTCAGACCGCACATGACAATCATTTCCTTGACGCGGTGATCAATCGTTTTTCTGCTGATTCCCTGAAGCTGGCCGCAAAAAGCCAGGTAATCGGGAACGGGCATATCGTCGTAAAGTGGATTATGTTCAGGTAGATACCCGATCGAGCCACGCATATTGTTTTTGGTAGTGGCTTTGCCGCCGATAGTGATTTGTCCTGCATCCGGGGATAGATATTGTGTGATCATCTTCATCGTGGTCGTTTTGCCTGCGCCATTCGGCCCAAGGAAACCCACAATCTCACCGGTCCGGACCTCAAATGAAATGTTGTCAACTGCTTTCTGAGCTCCAAAAGATTTTGTCAATCCGTCAATAAGGATATCCATAGGTATGTTTGTATCAACGTTGTGAAAAGGGGTAGCCCAATGAATTGCTAACCCCATCTAAAAAAGACGGCCAAATTTATAAAATTCTCTATTCTTGCCTTCTGATTACTAATTCTTTGACAATGTATGACAATGCCATTCCAACTATGAAATATTCCATCTTTTCTGTCCTCACCTTATCCGTCCTACTTACGTTTTCTGCCTGTACACCAGCTGCGCCAGCACCTACCGCAGGCACGGGGGATCTTACCGGATTTGATCTCACAGATATCCCCGGCAGTTCGATTAAACATGCCAGACAACTTGATCCGGCAGGACAACTTGTGCATGAGGGTTATGTGCTTGACGATAAGCGCACCGGACAATGGGTGGAATACAGTAATGAAGGATACATTGTTTCCATTTCCAATTATGTTAACGGACTCATGGAAGGACCTGCGATGAAATTATCATATAGAGGTCAGGTGGAGGAGCGTTCAAAATACCACTTGGGCATTCCTGAAGGCGAACAGATTGTCTATAAGTATGGCAAGATCCTGAAGACCAGCAATTACACCAATGGAAAACTCGAAGGGGTCGTCAAAGCCTACGACGAAAAGACATTTAAACTTCGCCAGGAAATCGAATACAAAAATGGTCTCCAACATGGCTTTTTTCGCAACTATGATGAAAATGGTGTTGTGAATCTTGAGTATGAATACAAGAATGGGGAGAAGTTGAGTGGTGGGATCGTGGAGAAGAAGTAGGCGGTAAGCGGTATTCGGTATTCGGTAATCTGTATTCGGTGTTCGGTATTCAGTAGTCGGTGTTCGGTATTCAGTTTTCGATAAGTTGAAATCTCTATTTATAGAATGCAGTTAAAAGATGCATACGACGTCTTATTATTTTGATGCGCTCATAGCAATCCTTTTCATGTTACATACTTCAATCACTACAGTCAAACTATTATTTATTAAAAATTAATTCCAGGCAATTATTGATGATCAGAGATCCAGCGACTGTTTCAATCGTTTAAATTGTTCGCATTAAGCATCTTACAGGCCCGTACCCAATTGGCAAGGCAGGGGAAATTATCTATTCATTCTTTGATCTGTTCGGTAAAAACGCTAATCCTGTGCACGTAATAGACCGTACCCTTTTGGAGTTAGAACTACATAAAAGGCTTACCATCAGGGGGATCCAAAATAAAGAGGGAAAATAATCCCCATTTGATGCCTACATATTATAAAAAAGTGTAATATTTGCATCATAAGGACGATCGATTATGCATACTGCAAATATTCTGAGTAGCCACCTCAACCCTCAACAATCCCGGCTGTTCCATTCCTTCACCTCCCCACGGAAACGCTGGATATGGAGTCAGCAGGAAGATCACCTCCAACTCCTCGCTGCACGTGCCGCAACAGATGCCCTTCATGGACATCCAACCATCGTGTGGTATGACGACCCCTCTGCAGTCGAAGATCTTTTGAAACAATTCCCCCTCTATCAGGTGGAAAAGGCTGTATACGCAGGTCCGGGCAGAACCAATCGAATTGGTGATACGCTTCAGG
>JBBREG010000297.1:0-3888 GCA_038203125.1 Chitinophagales bacterium | reverse complement strand
ATTGCCTCCCCGATTTCTTTTTATACCGAACCGTAATTATTATATGTTTCCTCAGCCTGACCTCATCGGGTTGTAAGACATCAGTGTCGCCCGCACCTACGCGGGTAGTTCCATATTCGTTGCACGAACTGGAACGTCGCACATTCGATTATTTCTGGTCACTTGCGCATCAGGATAATTATCAGATCCCTGACCGATATCCAAACCTCACCTTTTCTTCAATCGCTGCCACGGGTTTTGGATTAAGTGCTTACATAAGTGGAGTTGAAAATAAATTTGTAACCCGCGAACAGGCAGCTCGACGAACCCTTGAAACACTTACCGTATTGTGGTCCCTTCCACAAGGGCCTGAGCGCTCAGGCGTATCAGGGCATAAAGGTTTCTTTTATCACTTTCTCACACTCGACAAGCCAGTACGATTCAAGGATGTAGAATTATCCTCCATCGATACAGGATTACTCATGGCTGGTATACTTTCTGCCATGTCGTATTATGATAAGAATAACGATGTTGAAGATTCCGTACGACTCATGAGTGACATGTTATTTCGTCGCGTGGAGTGGGACTGGATGTATGGAGATAGTTCAACGCTCTCGATGGGATGGCATCCGGAAGGTGGTTACATCCCTGCTCAATGGATTGGTTATAATGAAGCCATGGTATTACTCATCATGGCGATGGGCTCACCTACGCACCCAATTCCTGCTACAGCCTGGGGTAAATGGTGTGATACCTATGAATGGGCCACTTTTGAAGGTCAGGAAAATGTACAGTTTGATCCGTTGTTTGGACATCAGTATAGTCATGTATGGATTGATTTTAAAGGAATACAGGATGATTACATGCGGGAAAAAGGAATTGATTATTTTGAAAATAGCAAGCGCGCTACGCTCTCCAACCGAAACTATTGTATCCGAAATCCACTTGGTGCTAAAGGATATAACGAATGGTGCTGGGGCCTTACAGCATGTGATGGTCCTGTCAATCAAAAAATACCACTCCAGGATAAGCCCTGGCAGTTTTATGACTACCGTGCACGAGGAGCGGCTACCACAGGCATAGTCGATGATGGCACCATTGCACCAACAGCTGCTGGTGGTTCATATCCGTTTACGCCGGATATTAGTGATGCTACATTAAAATATATGTGGAATACGTATTACCAGGATCTTGTAGGAGAATATGGATTTAAGGATGCATTTAATCTATCCTACATCACCAAAGAAACGCCCCGCGGATGGTTTGATCCGGATTATCTTGGGATCGATCAGGGACCTATTCTATTGATGATTGAAAATCACCAGACACAATTAATCTGGAATATCATGAAAAAAAATCCATACATCGTTGAAGGCCTGAAGAAGGCCGGCTTTGAAGGTGGATGGCTTGACAAGAAATAAATATAATTTACAGAAACTACGAACTTATGAATGCTCGACTCAGGATTGTTACGTTAGCCTGCACATTACTCTTTTTTACAGCGTGTGTCACAACCCAATCGCAACCGGCGGTCACCGGAAAAAAAATATCATACATCGACAGTCTCATGTCGGTCATGACACTTGATGAAAAGATCGGACAGATGACGCTGTTCACAACGGATTGGGGTTCTACCGGTCCGACCATTCGGGAGGGATATATGGAAGACATACGCAAAGGAAATTGTGGTGCCCTTTTTAATAGTCACACCGCTGCATTCACAAGGCAACTTCAGGAGATTGCAGTGAAGGAAAGCAGATTGGGCATCCCATTGATCTTTGGATACGATGTGATCCACGGTTACAAAACCATTTTCCCCATGCCGCTGGCTGAATCATGTAGCTGGGATCTTGAAGCAATGGAATTATCGGCCTCGATCGCTGCAGCAGAAGCTGCGGCAGGCGGACTACACTGGACATTTGCTCCGATGGTAGACATCACCCGTGAACCACGCTGGGGCAGGATCATGGAAGGCGCCGGAGAAGATCCGTACCTGGGATCATTAATTGCACGGGCACGAGTTCGGGGTTTCCAGGGAGAGAATTTTGATAAAGCTGATAAGGTCATGGCATGTATCAAACACTTTGCAGCTTATGGTGCGCCCACTGCGGGCAGAGATTACAATACTGTTGATATGAGTGAACGCACATTCAGAGATTTTTATCTTCCTCCATATGCTGCAGGGATTGATGAAGGTGCGATGACGATCATGACAGCTTTTAACGATTACGATGGTATCCCCGCAACAGCTAATGAATGGTTACTGAAAAACATTCTTCGTAATGAATTGGGTTTCGACGGATTTGTTGTTACCGATTATACCAGCATCAATGAAATGGTGAATCACGGCTATGCCCGTGATGATGCTCATGCAGGCGAACTCACTGCTAATGCAGGTGTTGATATGGATATGCAGGGCGCCGTGTTCCAACGCTTCCTCAAAGAATCAATTGCTGCCGGAAGGGTTGATGTAAAAATGATTGATGCGGCTGTTCGAAGAATCCTCGAAGCAAAAGAGACACTTGGTTTATTTGATGATCCGTACCGGTTCTCTAATGAAGCCAGAGAGAACGCTGTTGTTATGTCTGCCGCAAATCTGAATGCGGCCCGGGACGTAGCTCGTAAATCAATTGTGCTGTTAAAGAATACGAACAATACACTCCCACTTCCGGCAACTGGAAAATCAATTGCAGTAGTTGGGCCGTTGGCAGATTCTAAAGTTGATATGCTGGGTGCATGGAGTGGAGCAGGCGAAGCAGAAAAATGTATTACAGTATTGCAGGCACTCACAGAGCGTTCTAAAAAAGATGGCTTCAGGCTTGCACATGCAAAAGGTTGTGACATTGAAGGAAATGATCAGTCCGGATTCAGTAGTGCACTTGCTATCGCAACATCTGCTGACGTCATTGTGGCTGTTGTAGGTGAACATAAAGACATGAGCGGTGAAGCCGCTGCCCGTGGAGATATTTCACTTCCCGGGGTACAGGAAGAATTTCTAAAACAACTGAAAGCCACAGGCAAACCTCTCGTTGTAGTCCTGATGAACGGAAGACCACTAACCATTCCATGGCTTGATGAAAATGTAGATGCCATCGTGGAGGCCTGGTGGCTGGGAACAGAAGCAGGACACGCTGTTACAGATGTGCTATTTGGAGATTATAACCCTTCCGGAAAACTGACCATTACCTTTCCAAGACATCTTGGCCAGGTACCTGTCTATTATAATCAAAAAAATACAGGCCGTCCATATGACCCCAACAGTAAATGGAATACGAAGTACCTCGATATGCCAAATGCGCCGCTCTATCCATTCGGATATGGGTTGAGCTATACCACATTCACATATGATTCACTGATCGTGTCAGCTAAAGAATTTGGAATGAAAGAAACGCTGACCTGCACTGTTAAAGTGACCAATACAGGGTCAAGATCAGGAGAGGAAATCGTTCAGTTATATGTACGGGATCTTGTTGGAAGTGTCACGCGCCCGGTGAAAGAACTGAAAGGATTTGAAAAAATAAAATTATCCCCAGGTGAAAGTAAAAATGTTACTTTTAAAGTAACCTCAGGCGATCTTTCGTTCCATAGAGCGGACATGTCATTTGGTGCCGAAGCCGGCGACTTCTGGATCATGGTGGGTCCTGATTCTGAAAGGCTCCAACGAAAGGTGGTGAAGCTCAATCCATAAGTAAACGATAACAGGTGACGCATGTATAATTCTCACAGGAAATTGACGCAAATGAATACGAAACTTCTACTCCATTTCTTTTTTCTCCTTCTTGCAGTTCCGGTAGCCTGGTCACAAACAACAGTGTCAGGTATTGTACTGGATGCGAGTAATGCCAATTCACCTATGATCGGCGTGACCGTGCAGGAAAAAGAATCTGATCGGGGTACAGTCACAGATAT
>JBBREG010000296.1:0-3945 GCA_038203125.1 Chitinophagales bacterium | reverse complement strand
GAACCATTCCAGGATGGTAATGAAACATTTGTACGGGTATCTTATAGCGTGGATATGCTTGTTGATATTACACCAGGAGGCCTATACGATTATCCGAAATCAATCCTGGGCATTCAGCAACAGTTTGAGCAGATCTATCATCAGCCTAATGTGAAATGGGATCCAACTGCAAAACAGTTTACCGTGCTTGCTCACAAGGCAGTAATGGCAGTACAGCCTGAAAATAAAGAATGGTACCTGGTCGAAATTAATCAGGATCAACCCCAACTCATGGAATCTCTTTTTTCAGAAGCTGTGATGAAAGCCCTTGTCCGGGTAGAATAAATTTATGAATACACTTGATGCTCATCCGGTCAATTATAGCCGGACAACGATGACGGAATTGATCATGCCCAATGATACCAATCCGCTCGGGAACCTCATGGGAGGCAATCTCATGCGCTGGATGGATATAGCAGGAGGTATCTGTGGAGCCCGCCATTGCGGAGCTCATGTAGTGACTGCCTCCGTCGACAATGTTTCTTTTTCTAAACCCATTCACCTGGGTGATGTGATCACCATAAAAGCATCGGTTACAAGATCCTTCAATACATCAGTTGAAATTTACCTGGAAGTATTTACTACTTCTTCTTTTGGTGCTGACCTTGAAAAATCAAATCATGCCTACATGACCTTTGTAGCGCTGGATTCAAGAACGTCGCGGCCGAAAAAGGTGCCCGAAGTCATACCGGAGACACCTGAGGAAAAAATACTCTATGACGGCGCTGCCCGACGTAGAGAAGTACGTCTTATACTTGCCGGAAGGATTAAACCGTCAGATGCAACAGACCTGATTGCCTTGTTTAAAACACTTGATGTAACTCCTGATCAGTAGAACATGGCACCCAATAAATTGAAGTCCATTGTAAAATCTTTTTTACCCAGGTACCAGACCCTTAACCTGGAGTATCCTGTAGAGATGAAGCCACGCTATGGGCATGGCAAGCCGCCACATGCATTGTTGTATACCATTATCAATGCTGAACGGGAAGTGTATAAAGAGTGGCTTGTCAGAGCCCTTTCTTACAAAGAGCAATTAACCATGATCAGGGACAGGTCAAGTGTGAATAACAATATGGATCCATCCTGGAATAATGGATTTCTTCCCGGTCTTGATATCGTGATCCTGTATACCATCGTAACCTCTTTTCAACCCGCTACATATATTGAAGTGGGATCGGGCAACTCAACGAAGGTGGTTCATAAAGCAAAAAATGATTTTCAGCTTAAGACCCGGATTATATCCATTGATCCTTCACCACGGGCAGAGATAGATTCATTATCTGATGTAGTCATCCGGACCCCTTTTGAAAAAAGTGATCTTGGATTTTTTACAACATTACAGAAGGGAGATATCGTATTCATTGACAATTCACATCGCATCTTTCCAAATTCAGATGCCATGGTGTTTTTTATGGAAATATTACCTGCATTACCAGTCGGTGTGGTGGTCCATCTGCATGATATCTACTTACCCTATGATTATCCGCAGGATATGTGTGACAGGTATTACTCTGAACAGTATGGTCTTGCACCTTTCCTGTTAGCAAATCCATCGAGGTATAAAACGATCATGCCGAATTATTTTGTGTCGGAAGATCCTGAGCTCAACAAGATCCTGGTACCCTTCTGGCAAAACGCAGCCATGCCAAAAGTTGAGCGGCATGGTGGATCCTACTGGATGGAGATCCAGTAAATAACATTTGCGTGTTGAACTTAGAATCCTGCTAAAACTACAATCCAGAATTTCGCCGAAATCTGATTTGCATTGTAGTGCAGCTTAATAGCTCTGGTTGTGTACTGATCTCACGGACCTGCCAGACGGATCAGTAATCTCACTCAACGATTTATCCCATAGGATGGCTTGTGGCGTGCTGCAGGCAACGGATGGCCCACCAGGCACACAATCTATTGCAGAAAGATGTGGAAAGTGTGATTCAAATATTTCTCGGTACATGTATGCTTCTTTCGATACAGGAGTATTGACCGGGAAGCGGAATGAAGCTGCAGCCATTTGCTGATCAGTTATTCGCTCCTGTGCCAATTCTTTAAGGCTGTCAATCCAGCCATACCCCACACCGTCAGAGAATTGTTCTTTCTGTCTCCAGGCAATCTCAGCAGGAAGATATTCTTCAAAAGCTTTACGAAGAATCGATTTTTCCATCTTGCCCGGTCCAGCCATTTTATCGGCTGGATTAAGTCGCATGGCTACATCCATAAAGGATTTATCAAGAAAGGGTACTCGTGCTTCCACACCCCATGATGCCATGGATTTATTGGCCCGCAAACAATCAAACAAATGAAGTTTGCTAAGCTTACGAACAGTTTCTTCGTGAAATTCTTTCGCATCAGGAGCTTTATGGAAATAGAGATATCCTCCGAAGATCTCATCCGCCCCTTCACCTGACAGGACCATCTTGATGCCCATCGCTTTGATCATTCGCGCCATGAGATACATGGGTGTTGAAGCCCGCACGGTAGTGACGTCAAATGTTTCAAGATGATAGATTACATCTGACAATGCATCAAAACCTTCCTGAATGGTAAAATTAAGTTCGTGATGAATCGTGCCAATGTGACCGGCAACTTTTCTCGCTGCTTTGAGATCGGGAGACTCTTTCAGTCCAATCGCAAATGAATGAAGTTGTGGCCACCAGGCTTCGGTGAGATCATCGTCTTCAATACGTTTTTTGACAAAATGCTTTGCCACAGCAGCTATGATAGACGAGTCCAATCCTCCGGATAATAAAACACCATATGGAACATCTGTCATCAGATGACTGCGAACACTACTTTCCAATGCATCGCGCAATGTCCTGGTATCACTTACATTGTCTTTGACAGCCTCATATTTCATCCAGTCACGGGAATAATAGGAAACGGGTGCAGCATCTTTAGATGACCAATAATGTCCTGGTGGAAATTCTTTGATGCTCTTACATTGGGAAATTAACGCCTTCATTTCAGAGGCCACATACAGGTTTCCGGATTCGTCATATCCGGTATACAATGGAATGATCCCGAGGTGATCCCGGCCGATGAGCCATTCATTTTTACCCTGGTCATAGAGGACAAAAGCAAACATCCCCTGTAACTGATCCAGGAAATTTACACCCTGCTCAGCATACAGTGCGAGAATCACTTCACAATCTGACTTTGTCTGAAACTGAAATGGAATCGTCAGATGATGTTCGAGATCTTTATGATTATAAATTTCACCGTTGACAGCAAGGATGTGGGAATGGTCCTGATTGTATAACGGTTGTGCACCATTATTTACATCAACAATGGATAAACGTTCGTGAGCAAGTATGGCTTTTTCATGATAATAGATGCCGCTCCAGTCGGGTCCGCGATGCCGTTGCAATTTGCTCATCTGCAGCGCACGTTGCCGCAGGAGTTGGGGATCGGTTTGAATATTTAGTATACCCAAAATAGAGCACATACAATATCATTTTTATTTCATCCTGAGTTGAGATGAAAACAGTAATAGACAAATTTGGAATGAATTTTATCTCAGTAAGGCAATATCACCTTTGGCTACTTCTACACGCCCGTCAGGGTATCGAAGCTTGGCAGTATAAACATATGTGTCTGAAGCGGCAGGCTCTTCTTTAAATCTTCCATCCCAACCATCTTCATCAGCTCCTTCAGATTCATATACAAGTTGTCCCCAACGATTAAAGATTAGTAACTCCTCCAGTTCAATATCGCCCGTTATCACTACCCTGAACCTGTCGTTCATGGCATCACCATTTGGTGTGAATGCGTTTGGAATTTTAAAGCTTGGGGGTACTGTATTGAATGCAAAGGTTACGATCTGTTCGCATCCATTCGAATTGATAAATTTAGCTTCAATGGTATTCATTTCTTCATTGGCATTGAATGTAATCATTGCCATATTTG
>JBBREG010000295.1:0-3971 GCA_038203125.1 Chitinophagales bacterium | reverse complement strand
CGGAAGATCCGTGATACAGAGATGAAGAAGATTCCGTACATGCTGATCGTGGGTGATAAAGAGCGGGATGAAAATTTGGTGGCGTTGAGGAAGCAGGGTGAAGGAGATCAGGGGCAGATGAGGGTGGATGAGTTTGCGGAGAAGTTGTTGAATGAGGTGAATCAGTAGCTTGGAGCTTGGAGCTTGGGGCATGAGGCATGGGGCATAATGCGTGGAGCATGGAGCTTGGGGCGTGGGGCATGCGGCATGTCGAAGCGCAGCGAAGATCCCGCCATTTCAATTCAGAAATGAATGCGGGAGAGCTTGGTGCATAGAGCCTGGAGTGTGGGTCAGATCGTGGCGCTACGGGGATCTCACCATTTAATTTCAGAAATGATGAATGGTGAAGGAGGCAATAGAATTGTATATCGGGGAGCTAAAAGATAATGGTGAACCCATACCCGATGACAGTAATCTTCTGGAATATAATATGAATTTTCTTTCCAAGTGAATTTTTCACCATATCATCTATGTAAATAACTCGCAAAATTTCTTTTTGCTTGAGACCAGGACGAAATACGATTTGGTTTATTGGTTATATTCTTGTCCTTATACTTTGGATGAGTGTTGTAATCTATACCTTTTCAAAGTTTCAAGCATTGTCTGACAAGTGGGGAATTCACCCACATTTTATTTTAGCCGGAATTGGCGTGTTCATGTTGCTAAGTTTTATTCTGATTGTCTTATTTTATAAATCTAAGATGTTAACACGTTTCTTAAATATATTAAAGGGATTCTGAACAGGCCCTTTGTGGTAGTATAAAACATGTTCGACAGGGTTAGTACGGATTTCATCCATTAATTTTCACCACAGACCTTTATATTTTGCTATCATTATAACTGAAACAACCAGATCATTATGAAACAGATAGGTATGCTACTCCTCTGCTTTGCTATACAAGCCGGATACAGTCAATCCATTGATACCTCGAAACTAAATGCCTACTTCAACGCTCTGGATACTCATCAGAAGTTTATGGGGAGTATTGCGGTATCACGGGATGGTAAACTACTCTATGCTAAATCCATCGGGTATAGTGATATTGACAACAAAATGTCTCTGAATGAAAATACAATGTTCCGCATTGGGTCGATTACAAAGACCTTTACAGCCACATTGGTGATGAAAGCTGTACAGCACGGCATACTCAACCTGGAACAGACGATCGACAGGTATTTTCCTCCATTAGAGCATGCAGATAAGATCACTATCCGGCAGCTCTTGTATCATCGCAGTGGTATCCGTGATTTTACCGGTGTCGAAGCATATGGGTCCTATATGTCTCAACCAAAGACAAAAAATGAAATGCTTGACATCATTACTGCGTTGCCCAGTGATTTTACACCCGATAGTAAATTCGAATACAGCAATTCTAACTATGTATTGCTGACCTATATTCTGGAAGATATTTTTAAACGTCCCTATGCATCGATTCTCAAACAATACATTCTGGATCCTGCCAAATTGAATCATACGTACTATGGAAGTGCCATTGATCCACACCGTAATGAAGCGTATTCCTATTCCTATGATGGTGCATGGATCAAAGAACCTGAAACCCACATGTCGATCCCACAAGGTGCCGGTGGCATCGTCTCTACCCCACTCGACCTGATCCGTTTTGCTGATGCACTTTATTCCGGCAAATTTTTATCTGAAGCCAGCATGAAAGAAATGAAAACGTTCAAAGATCAGTATGGCATGGGTATGATCGCAGTACCTTTTAATGAGCAGATTGGGTATGGACACGGTGGTGGTATTGACGGATTCAGCAGTCTCTTTTATTATTTTCCACAGGATAGAGTTGCATTTGCATTAACAAGTAATGGAACGAACTATAATAATAATGATATCAGTATTGCTGTCTTAAGCGCTGTGTATAATTTGCCAATCGAAATTCCTGTTTTTACTTCTTATACAGTTACTGCTGATGAACTCGAGCCACTCACAGGAATCTATGCCAGCGAACAAATTCCGGTAGAGATCACCATCTCCAGTATTGAAAATGTTCTTGTTGCACAAGGGACGAATCAGCCTTCGTTTTCGCTTGATGCCACTGCACCTAATAAATTTAAGTTTGACCGAGCGGGCATTGTACTTGAGTTTAATGCTGCGGATAAAACGATGTTGCTGAAGCAGGGAGGAGGAGAATTTCTATTTAGGAAAAAATGACCGTCGTCATGGCATATTAGATATGAAAAACCAAACAACTGAGCTCAGTTGGTGTATTAGACTCAAGACCTATACTTACCAGAAGGGATTAACCCTAGGCGCCTTGAAATAAAGCTCACAAGTTGCGATCGATCAGATGCCCCATACCATTTATGCGGATAAAAATCAGGTAGAGATAGGTAGATAAAACCTAAGGCAATGATAGGTTTTAAGAGGGGGGGTTTAAAATTAATTTTCGCGACCACCAACTCGCCGTCTATTCAAATAATAATACAGACGCGACACCGATTATTTTTCTTCATGATCCCGGGGATGGCACGCCAGGTACAGGTGCAGGTGGCGTAGGAGACGATTGGGGTACATGGGGAAGATGGCATCTCTGGGATGCAGAATTCCTTACGGATGAGACGGACTTTTGGTCAGCAGAAATTTAGCTCGAGTCAGATGCTTTTTTTGCAAACGATGAATCACCTTTTGATCAGCTTTCCGCGGATGTGTCAATTCCCAGACCTCAGAAATTTAAACCAGCCAGTGGACAAAACCATTTCTGGTATGCGGAAGATATCGTAAGTGGTGCAATTATGCAGGAGGGTTTCACAACAGTGTCTGCCGATGATCTTGTGACTATTGAAGATCTGATCGTGTATAAAGAGAATCTTCACAGGCTTCGGTTGAAAATCTCAACAATGTCAATCGCGGTAAAAGAGCCAGATATTTTTCAAATTTCTGTTTCGGTTTTTCCAAATCCGTTTCTGGATAACTTTACTGTAGGTATATCGGATGTTTTTTCAGGACCAGCACTCATCATCCTTCATTCGCTTGGTGGGATAGTTTATAGAGAAACGACTTACTGGCTTGATGAAGGCATGAATCAATTTACCTTACCTCAAACAAATCAACTTTCTGCCGGTATATATATTATCAGTATAAAATGTGGTTCAGGTATTGCAAAAAAATTGGTGATGAAGCTGTAAGGCTATTAACTACTTTGAAAATCGCCACCATTGACATGTATGACCTGCCCGGTGACGTAACTTGAGTCTTCACATGCGAGATACACAAATGCAGGAGCCACTTCACTTGGCTGACCGGCACGTTTCATAGGCGTATCTTTTCCAAAATCCCTTACGTGACCTCTGGATGCGGGAATTAACGGTGTCCATATTGGTCCGGGAGCTACAGCGTTGACCAATATGCCCTTTGAAACAAGATCACTTGACAGAGAACGTGTAAATGAAACGATGGCACCCTTGGTGGCTGCATAATCGATGAGATGATCACTGCCCCGATACGCCGTGACTGAAGTCGTGTTGATAATTCTTGCGCCCTTTTTCAAATGTGGTAATGCTAAACGAGTAAGACGTATCATGGAGATGATATTGACATCAAATGTTTTCCGGATCTGGGCATCAGTAACATTTTTAAAATCCTCCTGCGGCACATGTGTTCCTGCATTATTGACGAGGATATCCAGTTTTCCAAACTTACGGATCGTCCGTTTAATCATTTCAACACAAACCCGTGGTGTTCTGATATCACCACGAATCAGGTAACATGTCTGACCTTCTTTCTCCACAAGTTTCTTTGTGTCCTGTGCATCAGGTCCTTCTTCCAGGTAGTTGATGGCAACGTCAGCTCCTTCACGGGCAAAATGGACTGCTACGGCACGACCGATACCACTGTCACCCCCCGTGATCAATGCTACTTTACCTTTTAGTTTATCACTGCCCTTGTACCCCGGACGAATAAATTCAGGTCG
>JBBREG010000294.1:0-3996 GCA_038203125.1 Chitinophagales bacterium | reverse complement strand
TCGCTTACTAATGTAAAATTATACATCACCTCTCCCAATACATCTTGTATTGTTTTGTATCCTCGACTCTTACCGGGAACGATATATGAAAATCGATTTGTACACCAAATCCACATCCAATCTCTTTCCCCTCCGATTTTACAACCTGTTTCGTCTGAATCTACGCACGGGGAATGGAGGATAGCTTCTTTAATTTTACAATATTCACTTCGTAGTTCCGCTGCTTTTTGTTCTATGCAAGTCTTGATGAACCCTGTACTCACCTGACAATCATATATTTCAAAAAGCATCTCCCGTATCCGCTGCACCGGAATAAACTGGTATACATTCAAGTATACGATCAGATTCCTGATAGTATCACCATATTGTACCTGACAATAATCCAGTGTGCCGGGAAGTGTGCCTTTATTGATCGAATGACAGCAAGGACACACCTTTGCTATCTGCCGATGCTCTGTTACTTTTATTTTGACAGGAGGAATGTCCAGTATTTGTCCCCTTTGATCTATACATCCTTCAATTAAAGATAAATCAGTACCACATTGCATACAGGTGGCAGAACTGTGATCGTGCACAGCATCAATTTCCAGACGCATCTTTAAATATTTTCCCTCATGACCGGGTTGTCCACCTCTTTTTCGATTGCTCTTTTCACGGGTAGATGACACACGATTGGGTCGTTTCATATCCTTGCTAGGGGGTAAAGAACTATTTCTGCTGGTAGAGCCTAATTTCAATCGTCGGATTTCATCGCGTAACTCCTCTACCAGGCGTTCCAGATCAGCTATACGCCATTAATATTTTTCGTACCGTTCCTCGTGTGTCAATGTTTATAGACCTTGTAGTCCAAATATAATCTTTATTCTTAATATGTACCATCCTTCAGTATTTTCGTTAGATTTGAGCTGAATAGTTACAAAAATTAAACCAAAATATTATTACATGACAAATTCATTTTTAAAAATGGGTACGTCAATCAATTTGTATTAAATCACTAAAAATGAATAAAATGATGGACGATCATTCCTGGGGCTGGGGCATGGGTTGGGGTATATGGCTTATTCCACTTGCCGTTATTCTCATTATTGTCTTTTTTTTGAGAGGCAGACACCGAAAATGAAATCCTAAAAAATTTACTTGGGCAAACGAAACCATTATGTGCTGCGGCTCACAAACTGAAATGAATAAAACTTACTGCACATGATAGCTTCATTGCCTTTAAAAAACAAATTATTACATGAAAAAAATAAGAGTAGCTGTTAACGGATATGGAGTCATCGGCAAACGGATTGCTGATGCTGTTACTTTGCAGGATGATATGGAATTAGTCGGTATTGTTGATGTGGTCACTGATTGGCGAATAAAAGCAGGTGTAAAAAATAATCATCCAGTTTTTGCTTTTGATCATGATTCATTTGAAAAAATGAAATCATCAGGTATCGACGTTAAGGGAACATTAGATGATTTGCTGAAAAATGTCGATGTCATTTGCGATGCAACACCCAAAAAAATTGCTCCATTAAATTTTGAGAAGTATAAAAAGGCAGAAGTTAAATCTGTTTTCCAGGGTGGGGAAAAACATGCGCTCACCGGGCACTCATTTGTGGCTCAGGCAAATTATGCATCAGCCATAGGCAGGGATTCTACTAGGGTCGTTTCATGCAATACAACAAGCATTGTTCGTATGATGGGTGCATTACGTGACGCAGGATTATTTAAAAAGGGACATGGTGTCCTTGTTCGCAGAGCTACTGACCCGTGGGAATCTGATCATTCAGGGATCATGAATACCATCGTTCCTGAAACTACTGTACCCTCTCACCAGGGACCCGATGCACAAACTGTAATACCCGGACTTGAAATTTCAACCGTTGCGTTAGTTACAGCTCAAACCACCAGTCATTTTCATAGCTGGTATGTTGAACTTGCCCGATTTGCCGCCAGGGAAGAAATACTATCGATTTTCGAAAAAACACCAAGAGTTATTTTTCTCAGAGAAAGCGATGGACTCATCGCACTAAATCACACGATAGAATTGATGAGCGATTTGGGAAGGCCACGCGGTGATATGTGGGAAGTGGGTCTGTGGGTGGATAGTTTGACGGTGAAAGACAATGCGCTTTACTTCAATTACCAGGTGTACAATCAAGCTATCGTTGTGCCCGAAACTATTGATGCCATCAGAGCTTTGACAGGTATAGAGAAAGATGCAACTGTTTCTATCAACAAAACAAATCATTCATTAGGTATACTGTATGGAGATATTTTCAAAAATATTTCCAAATGAAGATTCGTATCTGGACTACTTTAGGGTTCTCTTGTGCGACAGTTGAATTTGCATTATATACGGAAAACCGAATGATACTATGAGCAAGAAACCGTCCACAGATGTGGAACTTGAAAAGCTTCAGCACGAAACATTCAACTACTTTTTGCATGAGGCGAATCCAGCCAATGGACTGGTGATTGACAAGACCGAATCGGGTTGGCCTGCCAGTATTGCCGCCACAGGCCTGGCGCTGGCGGCTTACCCGGTGGGTGTCGAACGTAAATTTATGTCACGTTCAGCCGCAGTAGAACGAACGCTCAATACGCTGCGGTTTTTCTGGAACAGCCCACAAGGTCCTGAGCCAAATGCTACCGGTTATCGGGGATTTTATTATCATTTTCTCGACATGCAGACCGGGCGTCGCGCCTGGGATTGCGAACTATCAACAGTAGATAGCGCTTTCCTGCTGGCAGGCGCCTTGACGGCAGGGATTTACTTTGATGCAGACACAACTGACGAGCAAGAAATCCGCACCCTCGCTGATGCGCTCTACTTACGCGCCGATTGGCAATGGGCACAAAACGGTGGCGAAACGGTCACACATGGTTGGAATCCCGAAAGTAGATTTCTTAAATACCGCTGGGAAGGCTACGACGAAGCTATGTTGCTATACATGTTGGGCTTGGGTTCGCCGACTCATTCGTTGCCTGAGAGCAGCTACACTGCGTGGGCTTCCACTTACCGTTGGGAAACCTCCTATGGATACGAATATCTACATGCCGGGCCATTGTTCACACATCAACTCTCCCACGTCTGGATCGACTTTCGTGGAATTCAGGACGACTTCATGCGGAGCAAAGGCATCGACTATTTCGAGAACAGTCGCCGCGCAACGTATGTGCAACAAAAGTACGCGATCGACAACCCGCTCAAGTTCGCGGCTTATGGTCCCCATTGTTGGGGACTTACTGCGAGCGAGGGCCCCGGCCCCGAGACCATGAACGTGGGCGGCGTAGAGCGCCATTTTTTTGACTACGTAGGACGTGGCGTACCGTATGGACCCGATGACGGCACGATGGCTCCATGGGCTGTAGTGGCATCGCTGCCATTCGCCCCTGAGATTGTATTGCCCACGCTCAGCTATTGCATTCACCAAGCTAAATTAACAGAACACAACCCCTATGGCTTTAAAGCGTCTTTTAACCCGACCTACCCCGGGAATTCCGACCAACCCAATGGCTGGGTATCAAGGTGGCATTACGGGCTGAATCAAGGGCCGATTATCCTGATGATCGAGAATTATCGAAGTGACTTCCTCTGGCGATTGATGCGGAATTGCCCATATATTGCTGTAGGCTTGCAGCGAGCAGGTTTTAGTGGTGGGTGGTTATGAAAGTGACTGTTATAACATATGTATTTTACGGTTAATCAATCTACGTATGCCATAACGCATTCGTGCGTAGGTCAGAATAAATATCAAGCCATTCATGAAACCAACTAACCGAGACATCCTGACCATCAATGCAGGCTCGTCGAGTATCAGGTTTGGCATCTATTCTTCGTGTGAGTTACCCGAACTAAAACTTTATGGCAATATCTCCCGTATCGGACTAATCGATACTAAGTTGATATTCCATGATCTGAATAATAATCTTAAGGCCACTCAACCAATCAAAGCCACTACACACAACTCCGCAGCGAATGAACTAATAGATTGGCTTGAACAA
>JBBREG010000293.1:0-4005 GCA_038203125.1 Chitinophagales bacterium | reverse complement strand
GGAAGATGTGCAGCTCCTCCAGCGCCTGCAATGATCACTTTGATACCACGGGTATGCGCATTTTTAGCAAAATCGTACATCTTCTCTGGTGTACGATGAGCTGATACAATATCAAGTTCGAACGGAATGCGAAAGTGTGCAAGTATTTCAGCTGCCGCATTCATCACCGGCAGATCGGAATCGGATCCCATTACAATACTGACAAGTGCAATCATGAGATGACTTTGATATGATCTTTAATAAAATTGGCTGTCTTGATCGCGCGATTGATGCTGCGATTGGCGACTGTAACATGACCCATCTTGCGAAATGGTTTAGTTGTAGT
This sequence comes from Chitinophagales bacterium, assembly GCA_038203125.1. Taxonomy (GTDB): domain Bacteria; phylum Bacteroidota; class Bacteroidia; order Chitinophagales; family Saprospiraceae; genus Opimibacter. Next base: position 3,680 of record JBBREG010000293.1, on the reverse strand, counting down.
TTTTCCATACAAATGCACATACACAGATCCCATCCGCAAAGCCTGTTCAACGTTGAGATATTTTGGCGGACCTTCGAAGCCATCCTCCCCCAGGATATTGACCATAACCGCCGGAAAATGCAAATGCGGATCGATTAAAGGAAGATTGCAGATGGCCAATAGATGCTGATGAAACTGACTCACATTACAGCACTCGATCGTGTGATGTCCGCTATTGTGTGGACGCGGTGCCACTTCATTGATCAGCCAGTCACCATCTACAGTTAGAAATAATTCTACAGCAAGTAACCCACACATTTCTAAAGACTCGATGGCAGCTTGTGCAATTTGCGTTGCTTCAAGCTCTAATGCCGGACCTAAACTACTCGGACAATACAGGTAATCCACCAGATTCGCTCCTTCATGAAACGACATTGCAACAGGTGGGAACGTTTTTATCTCGCCATTCATATTGCGAGCGGCAATGACAGAAACTTCACATTCAATATCCACCACAGGTTCAACAAGTGATACCCCTTCCAATAAATTTGAAAGATCTTCTGCCGATTTAATAATTGAAACACCACGACCATCATAACCACCTGTTCGTAATTTTTGAACGAATGGATAATCGATGACCCGATTTTCGATGCCTTCCAGGATCTCTTGTTTGCTTTCAAATAACAATTGTGGAGTAGCAGGCAATCCCTGTTCGATAAAAAACTCTTTCTGTAAAGCTTTGTCGCGGATGATCTCCAGGGCATGCGGAGAGGGGTGTACGATCTTTCCACGACGCTCGAGTTCTTTTAAAGCTTCGAGATTCACTTTCTCAATCTCAATGGTTATGATATCAACTGTGAGTCCAAATGCCAATACATCATCATAATTTGTATAATCACCTACTACAAAACGGTGCGCAATTTTAGCAGCAGGTTCGTCTGTACTTTTATCCAGAACAGCGGTCTTCCAATCCCAGACAGATGCCGCTTCACAGAGCATTTTACCGAGCTGGCCACCACCACAAATACCAATCGTAATGTCAGGTTGTGCAAAAGGATTCAGAATGCGCATGCGGGATCAGATGAGGTGCAAAACTATATATTTTTAGCTGCTGACCACCTGTCCTGAGGTGTTAAAAGGCTATCTTTCAGCCCATGAAACGTGTTCTCTTTAAGGAAGCGAGGCTGATCAACCGCGGCCAGATCATTGAAACAGATCTTCTTGTCGTCAATGACCGCATTGAACGGATCGATTCCTCCATCTCCGTTAAAGGCATTGTTGATGAAATAGCTGTAGATGGAGTATACCTGATGCCCGGTGTCATTGATGACCAGGTTCACTTCAGGGAGCCTGGGCTCACACATAAGGCGACCATATTTTCGGAATCCCGTGCAGGGGTCGCAGGAGGTGTCACCAGCTTTATGGAAATGCCCAATACCAAGCCCGCTGCTTTGACTCAGCAACTGCTGGAAGACAAATACAAGATTGCCTCTACCAATGCCTGGGCCAATTATTCGTTCTTCATGGGCGCCGGTAATGACAATCTGGATGAGGTGTTGAAAACTGATCCACAGAATGTATGTGGTGTCAAAGTTTTTATGGGGAGCAGCACCGGCAATATGCTGGTGGACAACCGCGAAACACTTGAGAGATTATTTTCGCAATGCCAGTCTTTAATTGCCACGCACTGCGAAGATGAAGCCACCATCATTGCCAATCTGGCAGAAGCACAATCTACTTATGGTGATCATATACCTCCTTCAGCACACCCTGCTATCAGAAGTCGTGAAGCTTGTTACCTGAGTTCGTCAATTGCTGTGGAGCTCGCTAAAAAGCATAATACACGTCTTCATATCCTTCATATCAGTACGCTTGAAGAAGTTGCCCTTTTTGAAAAAGGACCTATTGGAAATAAAAGGATCACATCGGAAGCATGTGTACATCATATGTATTTTTCTGAACAGGACTATATCACACTCGGCAATCAAATCAAATGTAATCCTGCAATCAAAACGCTGGCTGATCAAAAGGCAATCTTACAGGCAGTCCTGGATGACAGGATTGATATAATTGCTTCGGATCATGCACCTCATACCTGGGATGAAAAATCACAACCCTATAATCAGTCACCATCAGGCTTGCCTTTGATCCAGCATGAATTGCAGATGATGTTAACACATTGGAGGGACGGCCTGATCGGTTTAGAAAAAATCATTGAGAAAATGTGCCATGCTCCGGCGGATTGTTTTCGTGTTGTTGATAGGGGATACCTTGATGAAGGTTATTACGCAGACATCGTGATGCTCGACACAAAGAAAGAAACGTATGTTTCAAAAGAAAATATCCTCTATCAATGTGGCTGGTCACCTCTTGAGGGTATTCATCTGCCAGGAGTGATTGCAGGCACGTGGGTGAATGGAATTCTGTGTTTTGCTGCAGGCAGTGTAGTTGGGGTGCCGACAGGGAGAAGATTGAGTTTTAATGTATAGTATTGTATTGATAATATTGTTTGTCAAATACCACCCACATTACTATGTCCATTATCAATAAAGCTGAATAAGCAAGAGCTAATTTTTATATGACTTATCTTACTATTGTTATCAGGAATAGGTCATCCTTTTCATGAAAGTATCTAATTCTATAATACTATTATATTTAACAGTCAACCCAATGTATCATGAAATCTTTATTCATCGGTATTTTTACTATTATTGCCTTACATCTTCCAGGGCAGGGAGTGGGCATTAATTCTAATGGCTCAGCTCCATATGCCGGCGCAATTCTGGATATTAGTTCAGGCAATAAAGGAGTGCTTCTTCCTCGGACAATTACCTCCAGTATTGTAAATCCCATAGAAGGCATGGTGATTTATGACACAGTTTCACAAGTGTTCCAATATTATAATGGAATGCTGTGGCTTGCATTACTGCAGGAAGGTTCGTATAGTTTTTGGTGGGCTGATCAGGATGGCGACGGCTATGGGTATCCTTTCAATGTGATATATGCACCGGAAGCGCCTGAGTTTTATGTTGGCAATAATAATGATTGTGATGATACCAATGCGACGGTACATCCAGGTGTCCCCGAACTTTGCGATGAAATAGATAACAATTGTAATGGTGCTGTAGATGAAGGAAATCCCGGGGGTGGTATTGCATGCGGGTCCAACGTGGGAAATTGTCAGCAAGGTACGCTGACCTGCATAAACGGCGAGGTTGTATGTTTAGGAGGGGTGGGACCGCAACCTGAATTATGCGATGGTTTAGACAATGATTGTGACGGTATTATAGATGAGGATGCTGGACAGATGTATTATATCGATTCGGATAGTGATGGTTTTGGGGATGTGAACGCTTCTTTTATATTATCATGTATACAACCTTCCGGGTACGTTAGTAATAATGATGATTGTGATGACACAAACGCTTCGATCTTTCCCGGTGCTCCAGAGGTTTGTGATGGTTTAGACAATGACTGCGATGGGCTTACTGACGAGGGGGTTTGCTAAAAAATAAGGAAAGCCACCTTTGTTTTCCTCAGACAATTTCCTCCAATCTCCATTTTCGGTCAACTGATGGTCGTCCTTTTGCATCCAGTCTGATCGAAATACATTCGGTGTCCTTATCATGCTCAAGGAACAAATAATGTCCTTTCTGTGCCACTTCAGTGAGGAATTTGGTTTTCTCCTCTAAGGTCACCAG
>JBBREG010000292.1:0-4026 GCA_038203125.1 Chitinophagales bacterium | reverse complement strand
CCAGCACATGATGCGCTTTTTCGGCGATAAGTTTTGATGCTCGTTGTCCCAGGTGATGTATGCTGAGGCTATGCAAAACTCGCTGAATGGGATTTGATTTTGCTTTTTCAATGGAGGCCTTCAGTTTGTTGGCAGATTTTTTTCCAAAACCATCCAACGCCGCAATCAGGTCATAGTCCATTGAATAGATGTCAGCAAAATTACGCACCCATCCTAATTCATAAAAACGCAGGACATATTTTTCACCAAACCCATCTATATCCATAGCATCCTTGGAGACATGAAAATTCAATCTCCCCAACACCTGTGCTTCACAAGTATAATTAGGACAACGCCAGGCAGCTTCATCTTCTTCGCGTATCAACGGTGTCTTGCATGACGGGCAATGCGACGGATAGACCACAGGTTTTTCTTTTCCCGTGCGTAATTCCGGAAATGATTTTACGATATAGGGAATGACATCACCTGCACGCTCAATCAGCACCTGGTCACCGATGCGGATATCTTTGGATATAATAAAATCCTGATTGTGCAATGAGATGGACGAGATCGTGACACCTGCCAGCGATACGGGTTCTACTTTCGCTACCGGTGTCACTGAGCCGATCTTTCCAATCTGATATTCAATGTCAAGCAATTTCGTTGTCGCCTGTTTTGCCTGAAATTTATACGCGATCGCCCATCGCGGATGGTGACTTGTATACCCGCACATATCCTGCAGGTCAAAGTCATCTACCTTGATCACCATGCCATCAATTTCATACGGAAACTCATCACGTATTTCAGCCCAGTGATTTATCTGGGTAATTACTTCATCAATTCCTTTGCAAAGACGTTTGTCACCTTTCGAAACTTTAAATCCAAGACCTCCTAAAAATTCGATGGCATCGTGATGCGATTTGATCGCTGGCAAAACATCCTTTCCTTTTTTATCAACCGCATATCCAAGTTGGAATATAAATGTATCGAGTTGCCTGCGTGCTGTTTCAGATGGATCTTTCGTGCGCAGGCCACCTGCAGCACTATTACGCGAATTGGCTAATAAAGGTAATTCTTCATCCGCTCGGTATTTATTGACTTGCTTAAAACGTTCTTTTGAAATAACAGCTTCTCCACGTAACTCTGCACGAAAAATTCCTTTCGATGAAAATGCAGCACGCAGCGGAAGTGACTTGATCGTTTTAGCCTGGACTGTTATTTCTTCGCCTGCCACACCATTGCCCCGGGTCGCAGCTCTCACCAGGAGATCATCTTCATAAATAAGTGCAATACTGCCACCATCATATTTTGGTTCGACGGTATAATTAATCTGATCGCGTTCGGTTAGTTTTTTTACCTGTGTATCAAATCGGAACAGGTCGTTCGCATCATAGGAGTTGTCCAGGGACAACATGGGGATCAGGTGCTGTACGGTTGCAAAATCCTCTGTCAGGTCACTGGAGATCCGTTTGGTTGGAGATATACTGGAGGTAGAATCCGGATACATTTTCTCCAGCGCTTCCAGTAATTTATATAACTGGTCATATTCAAAATCACTGACGAGGGGATCATTCAGCACATAGTACCGGTATTCATGAAATCTTACAAGATCTTCAAGGGCAGTGATGTCTATTGCTGCCAGGGCTTCGGCATTTTTGGCCGCCAGGTATTTTTTGGTTTCGGTAAAAAAAACTTTTTGTTCGTCAGCTGTATATCGCATGATGGGTTGGATCTGTGATGGCGTGAAGTTAAGCACTACCCATTACCTTTGAAATCATGAAACCCATCGACGATACCATACCCCGCGTTTTGCAGAGCACCTCCATCATCCGTTTCCAGGATTGTGACCCCTATACTCACCTCAACAATGGCCGGTATCTCGACTATTTTATGAATGCCCGGGAAGACCAGGTCTGGAAAGCATATGATTTTAATATTTATGAATATAGCGCCCGTACAGGCCTCGGCTGGGTTGTAACACAGAACCAGATCGCTTACCTCCGGCCTGCCACCCTGATGGAAGAAGTCACGTTTGAAAGCCAGCTGATCGAGGTGAAGCCCAAATTTCTCCAGATCGAAATGCGCATGTACGATGCTGACCGAAAACTCAAATCCCTCCTCTGGGTACAACTTGTCCACGTCGACATTCGCAAAGCGAAAGCTGTCGATCACGATGCCGAACTACAGGCACTTTTTGATTCCTTGTACGTCCCTATCGATGAGAAAGATTTCAATGTCCGGTTGAAGATGTTGAGTGCTTCTGGTTGAGGAAATCTGTACTCGACAGTAAGTGCTTAGAGGCAGTGTTGAGAAGGTTGAGCAGGATCGTCTTCGACTATCCACGGTTTAGAAAGTTTAGTTTTCTAAACCCTCTAAACCGATTGCTTTCGAAGAAAGCAATGCTCAACTCACTCAACACTTCCTGGGAAGTAAAATTGTATCAAGGCAATAGACTGCAGAGCATATATTTCTAAACTTTCTAAACCGGTTGTTTCCGAAGGAAACAATACTCAACCTTCTCAACACTTCCTCGGAAGGAAAATTGTATCAACGTAACAGACAGCGGACAAAATCAAAAATCATTTACACCTTTCTCACCACCATGATCTTATCAATCTTGGGACCGTCCATATCAATCACTTCAAATTCGAAATGCTCCCAACGGATTTTTTCAGCTTGTTTGGGAAGGCGGCCGAGTTGATGAATGATCAGGCCACCGACCGTATTAAATTCGAAGTCTTTGATAAATTCTTCCATGCCAAATTGGGCAAGGAAATCGGGTAGGGGATATTGTCCATCAATCAGCCATGAATTTTCATCACGCTGATCAAAAGAAAATTCTTCACCATAAAATTCAGAGATATCGCCTACGAGAGCCTCGAGGATATCACTCATCGTGATGATCCCTTGTGTCGATCCATATTCATCGATGACTAATGCATAATGAACATTCGTTTCTTTAAACTGCTCTAACGCCTGGTATGCGGAAGCACCTTCAGCAATGTAAGAAGGTTCTGCAAGGATTTCAGCGATGTTAAATTTTTCAAGGTCGATGGCAGCGAAAAGTTTTTTGAGGCTGACGATGCCCACGATATCCTGTTTGTCGCTATCGTATACAGGATAAAAATTGTGCATGTCCTCAAGGACAAGTTTTAATACCTCTTCTTTGTTGTCAGTAATATCAAGTGAGGTTAATTGTTTGCGTGATGTCATCAGAGAGCTCACACTACGATCACCAACACTAAACACGCGATTTACGATATCCTGCTCAATCTCCTGCACCTCGCCATGCTCCATCCCTTCTTTGATGATCGCCTTGATCTCTTCCTCCGTCACCTTACTGTCGCTCGAAGGTTTGATCCTGAAAATTTTCAGGATAAGTTCTGTGGTCATCGTCAGTAACAGGATAAAAGGTGCCATGATAATAGAGATGACCTTCATGGGAAATGCCATGGTTTTGGCGATGCCTTCCGGATACGTCAGGCCGATCCTTTTTGGAACAAGTTCGCCAAGTACCAGAGAGAAGAATGTGATGATGATCAGGACCACAACTACACTCAGGGTATCAGCATAGGGTGCAAGGGCAGGGAAATTCATGATCCGCGCTTCCATATCCTGGGTGATCTTTTCACCACTATAGATACCTGTCAACAAACCCACCAGGGTAATCCCGATCTGAACTGTAGAGAGGAGTTTGCTGGGATTGGAAGACAGGTGTAGGGCAATTTTAGCACCTCTGTTACCTTTTTGTGCTGAAAAGGTTAGCCTGTTTTTTCGGGCTGAGACCAGGGCAATCTCCGACATAGAGAACACCCCGTTGATCAGGATGAGGATAAGAATGACGAGTAATTCCATTTGTAAGTACCTGCAAGGTAAGAAAGCCAAGGGAAGTCCGAATAATGAACAAGGAACAGGGAATAGAATAATGAACAAGGAACAGGGAATGTTGATTTTTGAAGTATTGATTTTCCCAGGCCTGAAAGGCCGAAGGATTTGAGCATAGGGTGTAGCCCTATGAAATGAATATTGAACAAGGAAAAAGGAAGG
>JBBREG010000291.1:0-4051 GCA_038203125.1 Chitinophagales bacterium | reverse complement strand
ATTGCCCACATCTTTCATTACCCGGAGTTCCTCTGGAAATTCCGCAAGAAGCAAAACCGGATACCAATAGTCAAAACCAGAAAACATTTCACCTTGAACAGTTTGAAATTGCAAAACCAATCAATAAAAAACCTGACCATAATCGTTTTCGTAAAAAAATTAAAATCAAAGAAATTAAAAACGATTAAAATCCTAACAAGAAATCTTCTAAAGCCGTGGTAGGTCACATGCTAAGTTAGAAGACTTCGGTCTTCTAAATTACATTATCTAAAATAGTTGAAAACCGGTATGCATTGTGTTAATCCACGACGCGTGATTTTTCAGTGAAAGCAATCTATCATCTGGAAATGCAGAAATTAAAGTGAAGGTGTTATTGGTATTGATTTCTTTTCAGATTATAGTTTCATCACCTTAAAACTATACATCTTACCATCCTGCTCTTCGATCCGGCACACGTACATGCCGGGTGGCAGATGCGGCAGATGCAGATTAACCGGAACAGGTGCTCCGGGTTGGTCCAGCACACAAATCCCGTGCATATTAAACATCTGAAGATGAACATTTCTAAACACACCACTTCTGGATTTAATTTTAAGTTCATCCCTGAAGGGATTGGGTGAGATGGATAGCTCCGGCTGTTGGTGTCTGATCTCCTCTGCTATATCGGTGGGCAGTATTTCTACCCATTGACAGGAGCTATCTGAAGAATTTGAATTACTAACTGTCAAACACACATGATACAATCCATCTTCGAATGTATGGATGGGATGAATTTCTGTGGATGTTTCACCATCATCAAATTTCCAATACCATGTCTCCGGATCAAAATAGGATAGATCCGTAAAAAGAATATCATGTTTTTCTCCGGGAATTTTCTCTGCAAACCGAAAGTTCGATACCGGAATATTATTGATGCCTAAAGTATCGCAGGTACTACCATCCAGAGGTCCAAGACGGTAGTTTGGTAGATTGGGAGCAGATTGTCTGTTGGGTCAGATATGCAGGTTGTACATTTTGAAAAATGACTAATGCATTCTATCTGTTATCAATTTTGAATACGAGTCGTGCAATTTACTCATCCAACTCTGCTTCCTTTAAAATGGCATACGGGTCAATGCAGGGTAGAATTACACCACTTAGAAAAGTGTTTTGTGTTTTCTCGAGTATGATCCCTCTGGATGTGGAATAAGCCATACCCAGCAACGTAGCTGCCAGGTTTGCATTGATTTGAAGCTGACCATCTGCTTCTAAAATATTCTCAGTAAGATTTTCAATTTCGAAATGAAACTCTATCCCTATCGACGCGTCGAGACCTACTTTTTGATCCTGAACATCCAATGCTTCAATTAAAAAATAGAGACGATATCGGGCCTTATTTTCTTTAGGGACATGTGCAATCGATTTGGCAATTGAAAAAGTCAGCCGATCGTGCTTGACAGGATTGTCCCGATAAGCATCGCTAGCCTGTATACTGAAATCCACCAACTGAATTGCACGGCAATGGATCTTTTCAGGGATAACCAGTTTTTGCGATTCCGTTTTCATCAGGAAGCTTTTAGTAACTGAAGTTTGTATGGTTTGGATGTATTCAACTCGATGTATTCTTCGGAATAAACAGGTACATTGACCGAAGCGTACACATTTACTTTGACAAAGCGTACTTGTTCATACATATGCCTGGCCATTTGTGGGGTAGTAATAATGTCCTGCTCGAGTATAGTCTCCAGTTTTGTCAGACTTTTGAGCGTCAGATTATGCGTGCCAGAGAGCCATTTGCTGATCTCTGCTTCAGACTTTCCTAGGGCTTTAGCCAGATCTTTTTGTGACCAACTACGAGCTTCCAGATATGCATATATCTGTTGTGTAATTTGGAGGTTTTTATCTATAAATTGTTCTATATCCGGGGCGCCTTTTTCTGATAAAAAGGATTCCATTTCATTCATTATGTTCATAATGCAATTTTTAGATTCGGTACCAAAACCAAATCGTCATATTCATTTGTTTGTAGCTGACCTTCATCTAAGACTCTCCAAATAGCAAGAGCAAGTCTGTTTGCCAATTCAAAATGAGGAGCGACTATCGGGCAATCCTGAGCTCTTTGACTGGTTTTTTCTCCACCATCAAAAAGAATTACCACACGGTGATTGACGCGTAAACAATACAAGCGCAACCCGCACCCTTTTTTGGTTAATCCAATAGAGGGTGGAATGGCATGAGCATGATTTTCTTGCCGAAAATAATCGGTTGATGCACCTATTTTTTCACCGAGATTTCTCATCCAACTCCTGATTAAGTCCATATCTTCCTTAAACTCAGGAGAGGCGTGTCTCTTGATAAATTTGGTAAACAGTGGCAAATCATCATGTTCAACCCTTACAGTGTAATAAGTTATTCTCTTAAACCTCGTAACAGGTAATAATATTACAAATGTATTCACTTTTAAGTTAAGTTGATCCAAAAATTATTCTATAAGTGAATTATTAACATATAGTATAATAATTTGTATGTAGTTTGTTTAAAAACAACAATTTAAGGGTTATTTTGAACGGGATCTGGGTGAATAGGATTTATATCATTCTCATAGAGTAAAGTTATTCAACTTCAACATAAGTAAAAAGGAAGGGGATTTGGAGTCTCTAAGGATCGTGTTCGATAGAAAACTGTTGGCTGTATTATTTTGCCTCCGTGTAGTTGGGTGAAATCCCTAACCATCTGTCCTAATTACATGTTTGACCATAAGCCCACCCCAAGTCACTGACCCCTCCACAATTCCATTTTAATATCTTCAACCCCTCATCAAACCCTATCACCCGGCTTTACGCTTGCCGCTATTTCACAAAAATTACCGACTCATGGACATGCTCACCATCGATCCGCTCGATACCCCTCAAAAAGATTTCCACCAGTTCATGCTCGGCACAGTAGCTCCGCGGCCAATCGCATTTGTCAGTACCCTTGACGAAGAAGGCCGTCAAAATCTTGCGCCCTACAGTTTTTTTAATGCCTTCAGTTCCAATCCTCCTATCTTAGTTTTTTCAAGCAATCGTCGCGGCAGCAATAACACCACGAAAGACACACTCCATAATATCCGTACTCAAAAGGAATGTGTAATCAATGCAGTCAATTACAATATCGTCCGTCAGATGGCTGTAGCCTCAGTAGAATTTCCCACAGGTGTCAGTGAATTTCACAAATCTGGATTAACTCCTGTCGCATCAGATCTCGTAGCTCCTCCACGTGTAGGCGAATCTCCTGCTGCTATGGAATGCAAAGTGCAGGACATTATCACGCTGGGAGATAAAGGTGGAGCAGGACATTTAATCATCTGTAATGTCGTCCGCATGCACATCGCCAAAGAAGTCCTTACGGATCGCAACCGCATCGACCCGAATAAAATGGATCTGATGGGTCGCATGGGTCGTGCATATTATGTGCGGTGCAGCGGCCACGCCATCCACACGATTGTTCAGGAATTTTTGCCTGTCACTATCGGATATGATAATCTTCCTGATCACATTCTTAGTAGTCCCATCCTCACCGGTAACGATCTGGGAAAACTGGCAGGACAGGTTGCCATCCCAACTGAAACAGAAATTGCTTCAATAGCACTTCTACATGAAATCCAGGAAACGCTGGCACGTGATTCCTCTCTTGCATCAAAACATTATCTCGCGAAAACTTTTCTGGATCGCGGAGATGTGACAACAGGGTTTTGTATCCTCTTAATCTGATGTTTTTTTGGCAGGGCATTGCAGGGTATTGCTGGGAGTTGCAGGGCATTGCATTTAATTTTATTCATTGCAAAAACACCCCCGGGGTTTTTAAAGCCACACGCGCCAGCGGTGGTACTTTAAAACACAGGGGACCTCACGCAGTGAGAGGGGCGGATATAGCAAGGTATTGCAGGTTATTAATTCTAATTTTATTCATTGCAAAAACACCCCCGGGGTTTTTAAAGCCACACGCGCCAGCGGTGGTACTTTAAAACACAGGGGACCTCACGCAGTGAGAGGGGCGGATATAGCAAGGTATTGCAGGTTATTAATTCTAA
>JBBREG010000290.1:0-4079 GCA_038203125.1 Chitinophagales bacterium | reverse complement strand
ATTTTTGATTGAAAATTTGAAACTACGTTTCAAATTTTCACGATTCGCGCCTCACGATTCACGCTCTCACTTCTTACTGACAATCTCAAACTTTTGATAAACAGTATCTTCTTCCGTGATCTCTGATTCAGAGACATCATCCACCTTTGCGAGTGGCGGACCTTCTTTGCACCAGTCGATGAATGAAAGGATTTGGTTAAGCGGTCCCTGAACGATGGCGCCTACATCACCATCGTATTCATTCCAGATCTTACCTGTTAGGCCGAGCTCAATAGCCTTTTCTTTTGCTGAGGCGCGATACCATACTCCCTGTACCTTGCCCGTAATCTCAAGCTTGTATGTTTTGATCGACTCCTGCATCAGGAACCAACACTGGTGATCATTGGTACATCGGCCATCGTGCGAAGACCGGGAGCTGCTTTTAGTACAGAGCGACATGCATTTAATATGATGGAAGATGTTGCCACGTCACCATGCACACCTCCTATGATGCGTGACCGAATATGTGGCGTTCCATAAATTTCAATCTCATCGTATTGTTCCGGCTCGCCTACTGAAGCCTGGAATGCCAGACGAATTCTTTCCACTCCATCAACATACCCTCTTCCTGTCTGACGGATACCCGATAACTGACCAGATTTGATTTGTAATGTATCTGTTTCAAAATTTCTTTCCGAGATTACCGGTTCGATTTTGTCTTCTGTTTTTTCGAGCTTCCAGCCCAGTTGACTGGCTATGAAATGCATAGATTCCGAGAGACCAACATGCCGCAGGGTTCCTTCATTTTTTCTTTTTTCAAATTCTTCATAATTCAGTCCGGCACCAATTTTCTTCTGAAAAGGGATGCGCCGAAACTGTGCATCCTGGTAGCGTCTTACTTCAACCCGATCAACATGATGACAAACACCGGTCAACATCATCGGTAACGCATCCATGAGAAATCCAGGATTGACACCTGTACCCAACACGGCAACACCTTTGTCTTTAGCAGCGAGATCGATGGTACGAGACCAGTCATCGGAGCTATTCCATGGGAAGAACATTTCTTCACAGGTAGTGACGATCGGGAGTCCGGCATCTATAAGTTTCAGGATCTGAGGCCCGATACGGGGCAGGTCGGATACCGTGGCAAGAATTGCCACCTGGCAGTCCGAGAGGCCTTCATAGCTGCTCGAGATGAGTATCCCTGTGGGATCGAGTCCGGAGTGTTCGCCTATATCTCGTCCTGAAAGTGTGGTATCAATATCGATCACGTGGGTGATGATAATGTCTTTTCGGGTCTGGGCATATTTGTAGATATTGATTCCCAGGGGGCCGGCGCCGATGAGGGCGGCATTGATAGGATCGGATTTTTGCATCGAATGATCTTGTAGGAGGGTGAAAATAATGGAAAAAGCGAAAGCAGCTTGCGGTCAGTTTGCAGCTTGTGGCTTGCAGTCAGCTTAACGCGTCCGGCATGGATTCGATACTTCGAAAAGCTCAGCGCAACGATGGCTCACCACAAGTTCGGCATCCCAAGTTCCGATATCCAAGACTTGACATCACAAAGAGGGGAATTTTTCTATATTTGCCGCCCGTTCGCGAGTACAAATAGTAAGAATTCGGAGGAGTGGTAGAGCGGTTGATTGCACCGGTCTTGAAAACCGGCAAGGTGTAAAAGCCTTCGGGGGTTCGAATCCCTCCTCCTCCGCAAAGAAAAGTATGTAGCCACCTTTTAGGTGGCTTTTCTGTTTCAGGCAAGCCGATCAAACTTGCTTGAAAAGGATTGGCTGAAAAAGAAAAAAAGACCGCAGGAATACATACTTTTCTTTGCAGGCCTCCCCATTTAAGGGATCGATGAAATCAATCCCTCCTCCTCCGCAAAAAAAAGAATATAGCCACCTTTTAGGTGGCTTTTCTGTTTCAGGCAAGTTTGTAAGGCTTGCTGGAAAAGGAATGGATAAAAAAGAAATAGAGCCCGAAGGAATTTGTAACGAGCGTATGGGCAAGTGATGTGAGTTTAAAAACGGGGGACGGTCATTTACTTATTGTAATAGATAGCACCCGTTTCAGGCAAACCGGATTTCATTTTAATTCGTTGCGTGCCGTTGAGGATTTTCAGGGAAGAAAAATAAGAAGGGAGACCTTCGGCTGCACCTGTGATGGATGTACGTATTTCAAAATGCAGGTGAGGAAAGAAGGAACTACCGGATACTCCCATCTGTGCAAGTTGTTGTCCGCTCTTCACCTTCTCCCCTGTTGTAACTGTGATGCTATTGTGCATGAGGTGACCATAAATGCTAATCAATCCCCTGGCATGTTCTATGGCTATACAGTTTCCAAATAATTCCATTGCGTTATTTGCAATGCCGGGTATATCAAACGTCTTATCATCAGGATGCTGATTGGAGGCATATATGACAGTACCATCCGCCACGCCATACACCGGTTGACCAAACCCGACATAGCTTTTATCCTCTTCCGCATTTCCTGTGAAGGCCTGATAGTCGGTATTCAGCACTACAAAATCATAGGCATAGCGCATAAAATTGGCCGTAAGACCCAATTCCTGCATGAAGCTCATCTGATAGTCAAACCGCCGATGATGCGATAACAAATCATGCCCGTCATATACCTGTATGATGCCTTTTAATGGAAATGAAAATTTAATCGGCTGATGATATAGGGTTGGCTCAACGAGGCATTTGATTTCATACTTGGTATCAATGGGACCGATGAATGTCCATTCAAATTCCAAACGTGCTAATGAAAGACCTGGATCAAAATCCGAAAAGGGATTAAAATATAATTTCACTTCATGGGGCCCCAGTTCACGATCCGGGATAGTGTGAATTCCTGGCGCCGTCCCATTTCCATCCAAAAATCTGGTCAGGAGTAGTCGTCCGCTTTCATCCCTGACCATTACTTTGATCTTTTCCAGGGTGAGGGTATCGTCGGAAAGATTGGAAAGAATAAAATCCATATTGAGATGTTGGGCATATTCACCCGTTTCGATCCATACCTGCTCGGGCAGAACCTGAATCGTCAGCACTTCCTGACTCCACCCCATAGTAGAGAAACCCAACTGGAGAAAAGTGATCCATATCCATCTTTCCATATTCGAAAATACATATTTATACGTCCCCAAACAGCGGGAAGAAAATGCTGCTCGAACCTAATATGACCATCCACTAACACCAGGCACCTATTACGAGCATCTGTAGTTGCATCATTCAAATCAATGATATAATGCACTTCTATCCTCAATCTGCAAGCCGGAATCATTGGAATCACTAATTGACATACCCTTTTTCTCTGGATAGTTTTGCTCCCTGGGTTATATCTCAATATTATCTATTTCCATACTAAAGCAAAATTCCAATTTCAATGGTACACTTCTCTCACCTCATTCCCTCTTTTTACAAAGAACCAGATGCCGGTTTTTCTTCCAGGGAATCCGGACAATCATCAGGAAGTAAAATCAATCGGGCACGTCCTCTCTTTTCCTTTTCTGCCCTGCTGTTTCTGTTATGCTTCTTCATACAGCCCCAACAGATACAGGCAACCGCGTATAACGGCGGATGGTTTACAACAAGCATAAATCAATGCACAGGTATAGTAAATGTCCAGATGGTGGTCTACAATGATGAATCAGGTACAACAAATGATGATTTCTGGAATTCAGGCAGCAAGTTGCAAATACAC
Source organism: Chitinophagales bacterium (assembly GCA_038203125.1). Lineage (GTDB taxonomy): Bacteria > Bacteroidota > Bacteroidia > Chitinophagales > Saprospiraceae > Opimibacter. The sequence continues at coordinate 395 of JBBREG010000290.1, read as the reverse complement.
GTTGACGGTGCATGGCATGACGTAGGAACTCTTAATCTGGGTGGTGGAAATACCTGGAACTGGAATCCACACGATGATGGCTATTTAGGATTTACCCCCACGGCAACAAGAACTGTTAGTTATGCCGGTGAATATTGGGTAGTAAGCGGTGACGAACAATTTTATATCTCTATGAATATAGCATTGCTTGGATCCGATGTTGGAAAACCCCTCAAATTTCAAATCACCGGTACATGGGAAGATGGTGGATCTTCGGGAGAGGAATCGCATACTTTTGAAAGCACATCGGATGCAACAAGCTGCAGCGCTTCGGATGCAAATGATTGCAATTTAACAACCATCAATTGGACACTTCCTTCCGGGGTTTGCTCCGGAGCGATGGCTGAAATAGAAAG
>JBBREG010000289.1:0-4145 GCA_038203125.1 Chitinophagales bacterium | reverse complement strand
AGGATTGATCGCCATTTCCTCGAGGATCTTTGCGGGTTCATTACCTTCTGCTATGTAGGTCTCTGTGATCGTCTTACCGGATTCATCTACTTTCTTCGTGGTGATCGTGATGCGGGATGCATTCTTCTCTACAGTGGTAGTGGACTGTGTGAAAGCGGGGAGACTCAACAGTACACAAAAAGCAATTAGTAAACTTGCATGTTTCATAAAAGTTGATGGTTAAGGTTTGAACGGTTTTGGATTCGGTTAGATAAGTTACTAGCAATAACACTCGATAGCAAGGTATGTTACAGCTTATTCGATGGAAAGATGAAACTTGGAGACGAATTACATACTTCCCCTGCTTTTTGTTCGGAACTCAACTCGGGAATTACCGGTTAGTTCGACACCTTGTTGTGCTTCGTATATTCTCAGGTATTTCTGGTGTTCATCATCATCCATTTTTTTGCCATTGATCTTTAGTTTATCAGGTGTAAGTACTACTTCAGCGTTTTCTCCATGTCCAATTAATCCTTCCTCTGCCATCATATCGCCTATGTTGCCGCCGTGTCTCATGAACCTATAATGCCCCTGGCCAAAACTTTCTTCCATTGCATCGGGTGAAAATCCATAGGCACCGCCCTGGCCTGCACCGATTTCTCTTTCGATCTGCAATCTAAGATCATCACTGTCAATCTTATACAGCTCAATTTGCTTGCGGAGCTCATCTTGTTGTTCCCTCCATGCATCTGTATTAAAATTATGCTGCCATTCTTCAGCATGTTTTTGCCAATCCTTACCCTGCTCTTTCCATTCTTCCACTTGCTTTTCCCATTCAGCGCCACCAAAGTTTTCTTTCCATTGTTCTGCCTGTTTCTTCCATTCTTCGCCTTGTAGTTGATAAATCTGAGCATGTTTCAACATCTCGTCTGCATCGATCCCGAGTTTTTCGAGATCGCCATCAAAGCTGTAGTTGAAACCGGCGCCAGGCGCGAGGACAACTGATGAATCTCCGTTTTGATCGATGATGATGACCCTGGTTTCACCAATGGGTGAATATGCATATGCCCGTTGTCCATTGAATAGAGCCATATTTCCTCTTCCCATGGCGCGTTCTATTTCGAGTGCTTGCATTTCAGGAAGTGGTGGCATATTCGGCATTGGTGGCATGGGCGGCATATCAAAGTTGAATCCCATGGGAGCCGGAGCTGCATCCATGCTGCCAAATAATTCATCTATTATTTCGGAGTACTGATCAAAGTCTGCAGGTTGAATATCTTTCCCATCAATCTCAAGTTCTTTAATGTCTCCATTCTCAACTTCAATATTGATTTCCTGATCATCCGTTTTTTTGTGAATGCGGTATGTACCTTCTGATGGGATAGTATCCTGATTTGTAACTAACCAATCGTGTTTTTCTGGTGGTGCAAGTGTATTATCTTTTTTTATTTCTGACTGCGTATGACTCGTCAGGGTAAATGCAAGAAAACATAAAGAGCAAAGACTCAGCAAGACTGTCTTTTCCATCTGATTGTGATTTTTATAAGGAATGTGAAGAATACGTTGAATACGTGCAAGCATGGCACCTTTGCGGGAAGCAAAACCAATCGCGAGTGAAGGCGCATGTCGCTGGACCTGCATTTCTTCGACTGTCATCAGGGCCTTGACATACCCAAGCTGGTCACCACACCACGAAACGGCAAGGTCATCAGCACGGTTTTCACGTTCGGATCTGACCATACGCGAAATCCACCAGGTCACGGGATGATAATAGAAAAGTGTTTCTATGAAAGACTGGATCAGGTTGGATAAATAATCCCTGCGTACGATATGTGCCAACTCATGCGTGAGGATCGCTTCTACTTCCTGTGGTGACAATTGATTAATGATCCCAATTGGAAAAAGGATCAGTGGTTTTAAGTGGCCGATCGTAACAGGAGAATGGACATCTACGGACTCTGATGCGATAGGTTTAATTTTTAATCGGAGACGCGAAACGATCGTATTGAGGGATTCCTGAATTTCTGGTGAGTGGAAAGAAGAAGTACGCATGTGGCGCACCCATCCAAGGCTCAGGGCAAGACGCAACATCAGTACAAATACGCCTCCAATCCAAATGGTAAGCATCATTGGCATTCTCAATTCAAGCCAGCTGGCCAGCCGATCCGACCATGATGATTGTACTGATAGAGAGAGCCATACTATTTGTCCACTATATTCTGTCACGCCTTTGCTCTCAGGCAACATCATGATGAAAGTTGATAAACCCATAAGCACAATCATCCACAAAGCAAATGTGGATATCGTATACCTCAGATGTGCTTTCCTGCCCGGTATAAATCGTAAGACAATAAAGAGCAAGAGACCAATAATGGCAATCTGCCAGAGAGAATGAACGAAGGTCCATCCGAGGGCTTTACACCAAACGGATTGCATCCATTGAAAGCTTAGGTTCATGATGGTTTGTTTTTTTCGAGTTGATCAATTAGGGCTTTAATCTCTGCTAGTTCATCGGGCGTTGTCTTATGATTTCCGAGGAGCTGAAGCGCCAGTTTGGAGGCAGAACCTTTATAGGCAGCATTCAAAAATCGATCGAGAAGGGCTGACTGAATTTTCCCTTCACGCACTGCTGATGAATAGATATGTGTTCGTTGGGAGTCATCGCGACGGAGTAATCCCTTCTCAAACATGATCTGCATGATCTTTAAGGTCGTGGTGTAGCCAATGTTTTTATCCTGGTCATGATTCAACAGATCATTGATCTCTCTGACCGTCGAAGGACCATTTTTCCACAGGATCTGCAGGACTTCAAGTTCTCCGTCTGTGGGTCGTATTTCGTTTGCCATATGTATGAGTACGAATTGTTTCGTATACAATAGTAAGGCGTGGCTCCGAAATAGTACGAATCAATTCGTATTTTAATAAAATCTTAACAGTTGATCTTGAGGATCAATGTTCAGAATTTTGGGTTTACCTGGTTGGAAATGATCAATTTATCACAAAAACGCAGGTTTGAAAGTTTAGAAAATTATTTCCGGATATGATGTTAAAACCTGATCTTGATTCCATTGGAAAAAGAGTATGTATTCAACGGGACACCATCGGGAGGTCGCGTATCATAGCTATACTTCACAGTTGCAATGAAGGATAATTTTTTTGTGATATCGAGATCCAATGTGTTTTCAGTATGGATTCTGTAGTCGCTGAAATCTTTAATGAGGGGTTGAACATATGTTGTGCTGGAGAATGAAACTGTTTCTTCCGGGAGGAGTGTAAAACTCAGGTAACTGCTCATGCGCTGATCATGATGGAATACCCTGGGTTCAATTAATTCTTCATATTCATACATCACAGCGATGCCGAGATAAAAACGTGCATTCTCGTATTGGGTCATTTTAAACCTGAGACCCGTACCTGCTAATGCCCTTTTGTCAATTTTTGTCAATGAATTGTATTGGATTTGGGTAAATACTTCCCAGCGTATCGCCTTCCCTATTTTTCTATTATACCGCAAGTGGCCAAAACCATTGTTTGTAAACTTTTCTTTTTCTGCACTTACGAGATTAATGTCGGAAATAAACAGCCAGAGATCATTCGTTGATTTTGATTTGTACTCCAATAGAATTCCGGTGCCTAATGACAGGATTGCCTTGGTGGTCTTGGCCCCTGAAAAATTGAGATATCCTTCACCCAGGAATCCGGTGGAGTCAGCTGAGATCCGTTTACGCTCGATATTGACAATCTGGCCGTGTACTGTAATTTGCAAGCAGAATATAAACACCGGTACCAGGCACAAGAGCAGGTTCTTTTTCATATTGTGAATATCTGAAAATTATTTCCTCAATCCGATACCGCGGCACTATACCGCCCCATCGCACTTCGTGCATCTCCCCTGCGTTTCTTCATTCGCTACGCATTATTGCGAAAACGCCGGGGTAGGCCAATGAGCAAAGGGCGAAAAGCATCACACTTCGTGCATCTCCCCTGCGTTTCTTCATTCGCTACGCATTATTGCGAAAACGCCGGGGTAAGCCAATGAGCAAAGGGCGAAGAGCTTCGCACTTCGTGCATCTCCCCTGCGTTTCTTCATTCGCTACGCATTATTGCGAAAACGCCGGGGTAAGCCAATGAAGCAAAGGGCGAAGAGCTTCGCACTTCGTGCATCT
>JBBREG010000288.1:0-4178 GCA_038203125.1 Chitinophagales bacterium | reverse complement strand
AAATGCCTGAGTCGATGCGTGAAAACCAGGCACGCAATAGATACTTTTTCATTCCGCTAATCCTGGGTATCATTGGATTGATCTACCAGTTTGGAAGACAAAAACGAGACTTCACAGCATTACTTTTTCTCTTCCTGTTTACCGGATTAGGTATTATCCTTTATTCCAATCAGCCACCTAATGAACCCAGAGAACGTGACTACGTCCTCGTCGGCTCCTTCTTTACGTTCTGTATCTGGATTGGTCTCGCAGTACCATCAATTTATGCCGCAATTAAAAAACGAATGTCCGGTGGTGGATTAGCAGTGCCTGCTTTGGCGACCGCGTTAGTGTTAACTGCACCACTCATCATGGCGTTCCAGAATTTTGATGACCACAGCAGGAGATTCCATTATGCATCACGTGATTATGCATCTAATTTCCTCGAATCCCTCGATCCGAATTCGATCATGTTTACGTATGGTGATAATGATACGTATCCGTTATGGTACGCTCAGGAAGTCGAAGGTATTCGAAGAGATGTACGTATCGTAAACTTAAGTTTGATTGCCGTGGACTGGTACATCGAAGGATTGCGAAGAAAAATCAATGACTCAGCTCCGATCAAACTGACCATTCCAACGGAATCGTATCGGGGTAATAAACGAAATCAAATTTTCTTCCTCCCGGGTAAGAGTTCAAATGTAGAGATGCCACTGGATCAGGCGTTGGCGTTTATGGCAAAAGATAATCCCCAGACAATCCAGGGTACCAAACTGGAAACATATCTGCCTTCCAATAATCTATACATACCAATTGATCCGGCCAAAGCCATGAGCTCAGGTCTGCTGACATCATCAGACTCAGGCAATGTGGTTACAAAAATTCCAATTGGCCTTGAAAGGCAATACATCACCAAAGATCAGCTCGCTGTACTGGATGTGATCATGAGCAATATCAATGACCGACCAGTGTATTTCTCAGTGACATGCCAGGAATCCAAACTGATGAACCTGCAGGACTACACACGTATGGAGGGATTGGGGTTACGGGTCGTTCCGGTGAAGACACCAAGCCAGAAGGAATTTTATATCTATGGAAGTGGAGGTGTAGATATTGATAAAGTGCATGAACGGGTCACTACCAAATGGCGCTGGGGTAATTTTGATAAAAAACGACTCTATGTGGATAATAGTTATGGCGCCAGTGTGCAGGCACAGAAGATGGTCATGTGGCGTTCAGCAGAACGAATGGTAGCAGAAGGTAAAAATCAGGAAGCAATAGAAGTGACGGATGCGTACTTCACGGGATTCCCGCATATGAATTTCCCGTATGATGCACGTAACCTTCCGCACATCAATATCTACGTTCGCGCAGGTGCCATGGATAAAGCAAAAACACACATGCGGATTCTGGCAACGGAAATGGCTGATTATATGGCATTCTATGAATCCATTGATGAAGATGATCTGAAGTCAGGTTTTATGCTGGATTACAGGCTTTCTTCAAATGTGGTTTCTGAAATGCTAAATCTGTCAAAGACAATGAAAGATGATGCATTTGCTCAGGAAATGGAAGCTTTACTCGGCCCATACAATACTTCACCACAGGGACTTCAGGAATGATGACAGATGAAAAGCAATTGATTGCAATAGGTGCTGATCATGCAGGGTATCAATACAAGACCATCATCATTACATGGTTACTGGATCATGGATATGATGTCTTTGATGCCGGAACTGACAGTGAAGCATCTGTAGACTATCCGGATTTCATTCACCCGGTGGCTGATCGTGTAGAGCAGGGCGATGCTGCATTTGGCATCGTCATTTGCGGCTCAGGCAACGGTACAGCAATGACTGCCAACAAGCATCAGGGTATTCGTGCCGCATTGACGTGGACGAATGAATTGGCTGCCCTGGCACGACAACATAATGACGCAAATATCATTTCAATTCCCGCGCGCTTTGTGCCTGAATCGCTTGCCATCGAGATGGTTGATACATTTCTGAACACAGATTTTGAAGGCGGACGCCATCAACGTCGGGTGGAGAAGATCAGTTGTGCCTGATATATACGTTTAGGTAGAAACTTCGTTTTCATCTTCCACAGGTTGTCGATCTTGTGGTTACCTAATTTATGTGGTCATGAAGTCTTCACTTTTTATTTTTTTAATTCTGTCAACGTTTCGAATCGCAGCGCAGCCAATGCCTGCAGTAGCTAAGTATGCAGCCACTATAGAAGCCACCACCATCAAAAAACATGTCTACACGCTCGCATCAGACGTCTTTGAAGGCCGTGAGACTGGTACAGAGGGAAATAAAAAGGCATCGGACTATATTGCTGAACAGTTTTTATCCTATCAGATTCCATTTGCTCCCGGAGATGATAATTATTTTCAGGAAGTGAGCTTCACCACATTGAAATGGACCTCAATGAATCTGACAAGCAATGATAAACCTGTCGAGCACCTCAAAGATTTTCTTTCCATCCCACATTTTTTTCCGGAAACAGAAGAACCGATTCATATTTCTTCCATGACCTTTTTGGGATATGGCATTGATGATCCTGCGTATTCTGATTTCGCGGGTAAAAATGTAACAGGAAAACATTTGTTGGTCTATTCAGGAGAGCCTAAAGACAGAAGTGGTAAGTCACGTATTACAGGAACAGAAGCAAACTCTATATGGTCAACCGATTTTAATTTAAAAATCAAAGCCGCTAAAAAAGCAGGTGCTGCTTCCATCTGGATCATAGAAGACAAACTCAGGGATCATGTGATGGTCGCACGCAAATATTTTTTGTCCGGTGCAACACAAATGGTATCACCAGAAGAAATTGCTGAAGAGTACGTTCCACACGCGATGGTAAGTACTCGTCTCGGAGAAGAAATAGCAGGCAGCAAACGAAATAAGATCATCAAACTCCGCAACCGGATTACGGATAAAGGAAAATCTATCTGTACGAAAGTTCCGGTAGATATGGACTGGACTCCTGTGCAGCAGGTGCAATCCACGCCGGGGCGGAATGTCCTTGCGTATATTGAGGGCAGTGATCCGATCCTGAAGAACGAAGTGGTGATTGTAAGTGCACACTATGATCATCTGGGCAAGCGCGGAAAAGATATTTATTACGGTGCAGATGATAATGCATCAGGCACCGCTGCTGTACTTGAAATCGCACAAGCCTTATCACTTGCCAAAGCGAACAATGAAGGACCAAAACGTAGCGTTTTGTGTTTGTTGGTGACAGGTGAAGAAAAGGGATTGCTGGGTTCGCAATACTATACAGAGCATCCGGTGTTTCCGCTTTCACAGACAGTGGCGGATGTCAATATTGATATGATCGGTCGCGCCGATACCCTTCATAAAAATCCCAACTACATCTACGTCATCGGATCAGACCGCCTGAGTACCGAGCTTCACCAGATCAATGAATCTGCGAATACTCAATTTACAAAACTCGATCTCGATTACACCTACAATCGCGATGATGATCCGAATCGATATTATTATCGGTCCGACCATTACAACTTTGCCAAAATGGGCATCCCTTCTATTTTTTATTTTTCAGGTACACATGATGACTATCATCGGGCTACCGATACGCCTGACAAAATCATGTACGAAAGAGCAGAGACGGTTGCACGCCTCGCTTTCCACACCACATGGGAGATTGCGAACAGACCCCAGCGATTGAAAGTAGATGTGAAAGGAAGATCCTAATGATTTTGGATTTTAGATTTTAGATTTTGGATTTGAAACTTTGGATGCCGGACTTGTGGTCAACATGCGGTCCCTGAGCTTGTCGAAGGGAAATCAAATGCCCCACCGCAAATATTTTTTTCTCCCCTTCGACAAGCTCAGGGACCGATTGATTAACGCTTTCAACGCTGATCTTGTCGAATTGTCGAATCCACTTGTGGTGAGCACGCCGAGCCATGCAGGGCTCCTGATGTAAAATTTCTCCGTGAATTGGTTTTGGGTTCATGTCAATTAATGCGGTCCCTGAGCTTGTCGAAGGGAAATCAAATTCCCCACCGCAAATATTTTTTCTCTTGTCGCCGCGGAGCTTTAGCTCCGGTGACAAGAGAAAATGACTAGGGAGTATATTTTTTTCTCCACTTCGACAAGCTCAGGGACCGATTGAATTCTTACTCTCTTACTCTCTTACTCTCTCACCCTTTCACCCTTTCACCC
>JBBREG010000287.1:0-4210 GCA_038203125.1 Chitinophagales bacterium | reverse complement strand
CTTCAATGAGCTCAAGTTGGTATATAGCTCAGCTAGTTTAGTGGGGCATGGAAGGGTGATATTCAATATAAAGGGAAACGATTTCAGACTGATTGTTTTCATCAATTTTCGTCATCAAGCTGCCTTCATCATTTGGTTTGGTACGCATAAGGACTACAATAAAATAAACGCAGAAACTGTAAAATTCAATTCACGCATCTTGACGTATAAAACACTGAGAAAATGAACTGGAAAGTGATAAAAACGGAACCTCAATATCAGAAAGCAGTCCAACGAGCGATGTTGATATTTCATGCAAAAGAAAATACACCGGAAGGAGATGAACTTGCGCTTCTGCTTTTACTCATCCGGGACTTTGAGGATCGGAACATTATAATTCCAAATCTGGATCCGATCAATGTTATAAAGCTTAAAATGGCAGAGTCTGGTATGAAGGCGAAAGATCTTGAGCCACTTATTGGGAGCAAGGGCCACGTCTCATCAGTGTTATCCGGAAAACGAGAGATTACTTTGCAAATGGCAAGAAGACTTCGTGATTATTTTCAACTTCCGGCTGAATTATTTTTACCTGTATCGAAATAAGCGAGGATCACTTTTGAATTAGAAAAATTATTTTTGTCGGGTTACAAACACACTAGCGTAACGCATGCAGATAGTCCCAAGAATCAATTCAAAACTCCCCCCTATTCTCCCTAAAATACTCCCAAACCCGCAAAAATTTCTCCGAAGCCCTCAGGATAGGCTCCAAATCCACCTCTTCTTTCGCCATCCACTTCCATTGTGATTCCAACAAACCCGGATGCGCAAGGCCCTGCAATTCGATGGGCTCATACACAGCATCGGGTGCAGCTTCAAAGCAGCCTCCCTTGCCATACCGCGGACGACTATGGTTTAACCATCCATTAAAATCACTTTGAAAGCCAATGGAAAGGTCGATCCTTTCATCTTCCGTGAGGTTGCTCATGGTAAGGGTGCTGTCTTTGAAAATGCGGCCCACATTTTCCACCAGGAATGCCTGCAAGGCTTCGTAGGTAAAACGGTAACTGTCAATAGAACCATCGCAATATTCCGGTTGACGATCCAATAAGGCCTGGTACTTCGGGTCGGGGTGATGAGGCTTCAGGGAAAAACCACTCACCGGCAGAGCCATGAAGCCGTGCTCCTGGTAAATGCGCACCACATCTGCCTCACTGATGGCACGTTGCATATTTTGGATCGGCTTAAACCCATCGTGGGTAGAAATAGGCGGAATTCCTTTTTCAGCCATCAGGTCTAATGCATCCGCTCGTGCAGCATCCGACATGTGCGTAATATCTGTCATGATACCCGCATTTGCCAACCATTGAATGGCCTTTCTGCCCAGGTCTGTAAGTCCTCTTTTTTTCTTGCTGCGCAATGCCCCTTTGAGATTGATGAGGCTGAAAATAAGGCCCGGTCTGATTGCTGAACCACCCAATTCCGAATCCAATAAATGGATGAGCGTAACAAAGGAGACGCCCTTATTTGCCCAGAAGAGTGCGTCTTCTGCACTGCCGATTAGCGCCTTGCCACCTTCAATCGAATAGATGATGATCGTCTTCTCCGTGTTTGTCACCAAATCCCGAACTTCCCCGGGTGACTTTGCTATGGCAAATTTGTCTGCGTGTTGCTGCACAAACTCTTCGACATACGTCATCTGCCCCAGGATCACGCCGCGCGCCTTTTGCCGATTGCGGATGCTTTCTTTGGTCATGAAACCCACCACAAATATTCGACAGCCTTTGTTGTCCTCCCAGTAATTCGCATAATTGACGTTTTTCAACAGGTGTTTGTACGTCAATTCAGGAGGTTTCTTTTCGTCAAAATAAGTCAATCCCGGATCAAAAATAGGATGCGCAATATGCATCGTTGGATGGATTTGCAGGTCCATGTATTCATGAATGACCTGGCTTTGGGCAGTTTGCACAAGGAGAAAAAACACCGCGCACAACGCTAAAGCACAGAATGAGTTTTTTACTTTCATTCTGCGCCTTGAGCTAATTGAATCAAGGTCTTTTTCTTCGTACATTATTTTCAGTGCTGATGCGCTAAGTTAGATGGTATTAAATAGCTTACCACTGAGCAGGTAGAAGTGAGGAATTGTGTAGTGAAAGGATCAATATTATAATTCCAATAATAAAATATTTTGCTACGGATCTATTTCATGTGTCAATTTTATCCTTCTTTCCAATAACTCAATTTTCAATTGCGTTGATCGTTCCGGACGCTCCTATTCTATCACAACAATCTTCTCATTCCCCAGCACACGCCCCAACGAAGAGAGCGAAATCACATATGAACCTACCGCCAAATCACCTCGATGAAATGAAATTGTATGCGTTCCGGCCAGTGGCACAGCCTGATACAATGTTCTGGTATGGTGACCATAGACATCATAGAGCGCAATGGCCAGGGGAAGTGCTTCTGTAAGCGTAAAGTTGATCTCCGCGTAGTCACGCACGGGATTTGGTGTAACACTGAACGCTATTGCCTCGTCAATTTCTATTGTACTTACATTTTGTCCATTCGTCACTTCGCCTATCCACGATTTGTAGGTGTGATCGCGGCCTTCCACATTGGCACCCACCGATCCGGAAGACCATGTGCGGGGATCTATACTATTGTGACGTCGTGCGATACCGGTATAAGCTCCCCATCGCTCCAATCCGGGCAGACGATCCACGTAGGTCTCACCTTCTTTGACCAGTGTAGTTGCCGACCATGACATACCCTGATCAACATTGACGACGCCAAATTCAGGAAAGGAAGAAGCACTACTCCGTAGAAAAGATATCATCACAGAAAGATCAGAAGCGCTGGTCGCAAAAGAAGCTACACCTGCGTGCGCGAGATCAGCATTGCCGGACTCGCTGAGGTGTGTCGTCGTCACATTTTGTTGTGGTACACTCAATCGATTGTAACTAATCCCACTGAAACCACCGCCCACATCAATGTTCATCACGAAGTGAATGATGCCATCGAGATAAAATGCATTCGTGGTGCGCGAATCACCGGTTTCCAGCTTATCAACTGAACCTGCTTGTGATGCATCCGCAGGAGGACTATATGTTTCGGAAGGAATGATGTAAGCGATCAATTCGGGATCACCCTCAATATCATTCGTGAGATCCCAAAACCAATACGCATCATCTCCAGCCGCAGCACTGCTCACCAGGTAGATACCCGGCCCATAATCACCATCATGCCCATACGATGCCGGTGTAATAGAAACCGGCTCATTGAAAAAGTCTGTCCAAAACTGCCAGTCTAAAATTGATCCTGCATACCCGTCTAACTTGCTGATCTGGTATACAATGGCTTGATTAAAAGTCGTGTCTTGAATTAGATTGCCCGACACATACAATTCATTGGTGGAGATGCCTATCGATGCAAAGTCAAGCCAGCTACCATCACCATGCGCATTGCCTGGCAGTTTATAGACGTTCCATCCATCCTGCGGATTCTTTGACTTGGAAAAAGAAATGATCACACGCGAAGTCGACAACGTTTTTCCATGAAGCGTGACGAGAATAAATCGCTCGTCCACCGGATCATAAAGCACCCGGGGACTAAAAAACGCTGAGGTCAATTGGTTGTCATCAAAAAAGTCCACCCACTTCGCTTCATACAGTCGGGTACCCGTTTCAGTAAAATAAATCACACCGTCATTATTCGCGGAAATAATGATACCGTCATCAGATATGGCAATCGTATTGCTGGAAGGTGTCGCATCCACCGATGCATTGGCTTCAAAACGTGCATCGATGACAGGTGTTATGGGAGACTTATTCGTCGGGTTGTGATGGTTTGCGTTGTATTTCTTGTATGATTGCTTTCCAGCTTTTATTGTGAGCGCTTCAGGCGTGGTGATGAAGGGCATAGGCTCGCTAACGGCCGAAGTATGTGTATGATTAGGATTACCTCCGGCAGGTATTTCGAGACTCAGCGATGTTTGTTGAAGGGATGATTTGATAGCTGCATGCTCGATGCGATTGCTGGCGTTGGCTGGTGGTTGAATTTTCGAATGCTGTGCGGTGAGGTTTAATTGAAAGGACAGCATTAGTGTAAGGATGGCGTATGGAAGAGGTTGCATGAATTGTTGTTTTTTGTATGAGTGAAGATAAGGGATTTCTGAGGCGGAGGGGGAGGCGGAGGGAGAGGCGGAGGCGGAGGGAGAGGCGGAGGCGGAGGG
>JBBREG010000286.1:0-4228 GCA_038203125.1 Chitinophagales bacterium | reverse complement strand
TTGATTCAGTAGAATACAATAAAAGAGTCCTTGCTCTTGCTCATGACAGCATTACTAAACATTGGCCTGTTGAGACACCATTGCCGCTAAATGGAGCAATTTTGCCTTTCCATAGATTAGTTGCCTATTATGGAAATTTTTACTCTCGGCATATGGGCATTTTGGGCGCATTACCTGAAGATCAGTTGATTGAAAATTTAAACGCTGAAGTAGCGTTGTGGAGAGAAGCAGATAAAAATACACCCGTGATACCTGTTATACATTATATAGCGATCACTGCGCAAAGTAAGCCAGGTCAAGGAAATACTTACAGACTGAGAATGCCTGAAAAACAAATTGTCAAGGCTATAGATCTATCTAGAAAAATGGAAGGTCTTTGTTTTCTTGATGTGCAGGTAGGTCATAGTTCGGTACGACGTGAAGTTCCAACATTGGAGAAATATCTACTAGAAAAAGATGTACACCTAGGCTTGGATCCCGAATGGTCCATGAAAGATGGCACCATTCCAGGAAGAAAAATAGGAAGGCTTGATGCTTCTGATATCAACTTTGCAGTAGAATATCTTTCTACATTGGTTAAAGAACACAATCTACCGCCCAAAATTCTTGTAGTGCACAGATTTACCAAAGGGATGATTACCAATTCGGACCAAATCATAGCAACGCCCGAAGTACAGATCGTAATAAATATGGATGGATTTGGGTTTGCTGCTAAAAAATAGATTCTTATAAAAGAGCTGTTTCTAATTATCCAGTGCAGTTTACGGGATTTAAGCTTTTTTATAAAAATGATATCAAGTCTAAGCCATACAGAATGATGACTCCAGAAGAGATATTGAAATTATATCCCAAACCCATTTATATTCAATACCAGTAGGGTAAAGGAATCGCTTAGGTCAGTAATAATATACTAATGGGTTCTTCATTGTAGATTATATTTCTTTTACATCTTTTGCAACCCTCAAGATATTAATCATTACCGCTTTATTTTTTTATTAGTCACAATTTCATAACGCTCAGTGGGACTTAGTGGGAACCAGTCGGAACTCACTGGGAGTATATACGGAACGTGTATGGGGCATCTACGGAGGATCAACGGAGCATCTATTTAGTATCATTACCGAAACTACATAAAATGAGCATCAAATCATTTCAAATTAATTAACAGAAAAGGGGAGTGTAAAAAACATTGTGTAACAGGTTTCCATTCCGTTTAATTTTATTGATTATCAAGATTCCATAACTCACTTCTTCCTCCACTTTCATATATAAAATACTCACTGTTCATTCTCAATAACCAAATATGAATTATTATTCTGAATGTGGCTCTTATAAACAGTAATTCTTTCTGAAAAACTAACTACACTAAATTAAATGATAACGAATAGCTAAACGGTCGTTTTAATGCCGTTTAGGTTTTGTTATCATTTGTTTTTGAATTGCTTCTAAATAAGTTCTAATTGAATAGTTTTCGCAATGCCCGCAATTAGGTGAGAATAAAATTTCCGCATCAGATTTAGGATTTGTAGTGGACATCAAGTAACTGTCAAAATCACGCATAGCATTATTCAAATAATAATTATCCATGTCGCCCATCCAGATGTGAATTTTCCCTTGAATTTTAGGTCCTAATTCCAACCAATTTTCTTCTGTATATTTTACTAAATCGTATTTTTTCCAATGCTCTGCAACTATTGGGTCAATTACTCCAGTAATGGGATCAAATATTGGCTTTGGAAAACCATCCTTATCTCTTGGGCTATATACCGCATTCCATCCTCCCCATTGATTTCGAGAAGTGATATAGGAATCGGTATATCCTTCTACATTTTCCGTCTGAACTTCTTTTTTAATGGTGAATTCAGGTTCTCCCATTGTATTTCTCTTACTCGGGCGCTCTATTGAATTGCTGTTATAAAAGGCATTTTTATCTTCATAGATATTGATAAGTTGCATTTTATAGAATGATACAGCATCAGCACTGTAAGAAAAGCTTCCACCAAAATCATCAGGGTAATATAACTGTAACGCTAAAGAAACCCAACCACCCGTAGAACAACCGGCAGTATAACGGGAGTCCGGAGTGCCTTCTGTTCTATATACTTTGTCAATTTCAGGAATAATTTCTTCAATTAATGCGGTGCCATATGGTCCATTGTTTTCAGAATTAATCTGATAGGAATCTCCAAACTGACCGTAACCATCCAGAAAGACTGTAATGATTTGTGGAGCTTCTTTCGATGTCCACCACGTTAGCATTGTTGAATCTCGCTTTATTTGATTAACTCGGGTATACCTACTGCCATATCCTCCAATACTATAACAAACAGGATACTTTTTTGTAGGATTATCGGCATAACCTGATGGAAGAAGTACAGCTGCATTAATATTAGTGGATTTACCCCACCATTTAGAGAGCACTTTACTTTCGATCGAAAATTTCTTTATAAGTTCATGTTCAGCTAGTTCCGATTTCCAAGCACCTTCATCAAATTCGGCTGAAACTTCTTGAGATTTTTCGTTGGTCAATTCTAACACTTTAGTAGACATTCGGTGCGGATATTCTGCCCGATTTTCTATTTTAGATTCATCCCAGCTAACTTGAAGGTAATAGTTTTTATACGGAATATTATTCAATGTCCAATTTGCAGTAGATGTCCAATTGGTATTTGAATCTAATTCCAATATTTCACCTTTTTTCCAATTTTTCACATTTAGACCGAAAACCCAAGTGCTATCTTGATTTGCAGAAAGCCTTATTGGCTGTCTGCTGTTTTTCAATGTGATATGGACCATTAATTTACCCGTGCCTTCAAATGCTTCTTGCATTTCTGGAGCGATTGAAAATTTAAAGGACATGTCTTTTTCATTTTGACCAAAAGAGAAAAAGGACAAAAAGGACAATATTAGAATAGATAGTATTTTAGTCATATCTGTTTTATTAATTATAACGGTTAGTATATGAAAAGTAGGTGGTTAAGAAGCACAAACCTTTGGGTTAAATACAAAGTTTGATACGAACCAAAAGCTTTAAATTTAGAACTATATCGCCTATTTTTTTATATACATTGTGTGTGCCTTGAATGGCAAATGTACGGCTATAAAGTTAGTCGTGCAAACTGTTTTTAATATCAGTTTATCTGGAGAGTGAAAGTCTCTCATACGCAGGTGTAACGCCCTGAAGTATTAGCAAGCTGTAAGGTGGTTTAGAGTGATCCATGCACTGAAGTAAGCAGGACTAAGACTGAACGCTGCGAATCAAAATCGTGATACGAAATCACGATTTAGAGAAGGAACTGTGCAAAGCCTTGCACAGCTAGTAAGTAGCCAAAATTGAAAATATAAGAGGCTTGTCAGGTTGGGTAAGACGACTGACCGATTCTGCCTATGGCAGATGAAGTACGACAGTGCTTCAAGAGAAGGAACCCGCCTTTGGTGGGGTGGGCAGGCCATACTAACGCCCGAAGTTTTGATACCTGATGAGTAGATTCGGCAGTGATTGACTGAAAGATATTTGTCTTACCGAGAAGACTGATTGGTCAGAAGGAATAACGCCAGCGGCGTTATAGGGAAGGAACCGAAAGCAAACCTTTCGGCTAGGGATTAGTCTTTAATTGACAGCTCAGAAGTCATAGTACCCATAGTAACGAGTCTAGGCTGGAGAAACCCACAACCTAGTAGGTCTCACATTGGGGAAGGACTGAACGTAAGTCTCCAAGAAATTCGAATAGGAAAGAATATTCTTAGCCTATTCTTAAAGTAATGGATAGCCCAGATTGGTGAAAAGAGCTATTTGGATGATGACTTGCGAACTGTGACCGAGTGGTAGCTTTTGCAAAAAGCTATTCATCAGACTAAACGTCTGATGGAAACGAGAGAACCGCAACCTCAGTTGCGGCTAGGGATCATGTATACGTACTACGGTGGTCACGCTAAAGACGTGATAAATAGTGAGAGGCGCTCCCCATCAGCTTAGGTTGATGGGGCCGTCTACTCGATTGTAACACGTTATTATTATTTCAAATATTTATTTAGAAAATCGATTTGTGCTTTACTAGATTTATCAAATAGGGGACTTGGATAATAGAGTAGTCCGAAATGCCCTCCATCAATATCAACCCATTCTTTTGGTTGTGTGATGTTATTATATACAAATTGTGTCACTTTTGGGTTAGCACCATTCATTTCATCATTGGTTGCAACAACCATTAGTATTGGAGCCTTTAAT
>JBBREG010000285.1:0-4234 GCA_038203125.1 Chitinophagales bacterium | reverse complement strand
AAGAATAGCCCTGCCAGTTGAATCCAACCGGACCTTTTAATTCCTGTTGTGCATTATTGATTACGATGGCATCCACATCCATTTCGATACGCACGGGGAGTTGTTTTTTTTCCCAGTTCAGGACGAGCTCAGCTGAATTTTTTGTGAGGTTAATAAAATCATAGGTCAACAATTCAGTCATGTGATGGCTGCGAAGTTTGATGTTAGCACGTAGTTGATCATTTTCAGATTCATAAAAGAAACTTCCCCATGACCTGCTGTCTTTGGAAAGGATCACTTCGCCTGTTTCATCATTATTGATGGTAAAAAACAAACCATATCTGCCCGCAGGTACAGGTTTGCCTTCCACCTTTGCATCATGAGAAAATTCAATAACAGTGTTTTCATTTGCGCCGGCACGCCAGGGCGCGGATTTTTGATTACCAAAGTTTTGCACATTCCATCCGTGCGGGACCAGGTCGCCCCAGATGACACGACCTTTCACGGAAGGCCTGCCGTATTCTACCGTGATTGTTGAGATGCCAAGTGTTTGTGAAACAGATGCAGCCGGGCTTGGGGTATTAGGTACAGCAATTCCTTGTGCTCTTGCAACTGAAAACGTAAGTACTGCCAGAAAAGCAATACACATGCGAATGGTAAAGAGATTTTTCATATTGTAGGAAATTAATGAAATAAAAAATGAAAGAAAATCCCATAGAGACTTAATCACGGTCGAATCTGGTCAGCTTCGAAACGAATTAAAAGGAACATCGCCTGGCGATGATTAAAGATAACGAAATGGTAACTGGAATTGCTGCCAATGATTGGCGTTTCGTTTCGACTCCATCAACAAGATCGGTTCGTTTCGACTCCGCTCAACGACCGGCGAGATATAGAAAAGTGATTTTACCTGAGGGCATTGAGCGGAATCGAAATGACATAACATCGGTTCGTTTCGGCGCAGGGAACGCTGATCTGTTACGATCTATTAAGATTTTTTAAGATCTAATTTTCCTTTCTAAATTACTATGATTCTTCCCTGTATCATTTTACCGTCGTATACGACCTGATAAAAGTATATGCCGGATGGTTGATTGGCGAGTTCAATCCGTATCAGGTGGTCTCCGGTTTCAACACGTTGCCATACCATTCTGCCTTGTGTGTCAAATAAAAGAATTGAAATTTTCTCATCATAATTTCTGACGTCCATCAATACATATTCATCTGCCGGATTGGGATAGATGCGGATAGAAGGGTCGGATGTAATTTCTTCTGTACCAACCATGAGTGCTAAGGCCACATTCACTGCCGCCAGTGCATCAATACGTCCGTAACCATATGTATTGTTTGGTACTTCAGTCCCTGGTTCATTACCACAATTTTGATCCGTAGTTTTTGGAACAGCAGTTTGCTCAATGATATCTTCAATGATGTCTACCTGACCAGCTAATTCAGGATTGGCAGAAATCATGAGCGCTACTAAGCCCACCACATGCGGCGCGGCCATACTCGTACCGGATGAAAATCCATAATTACCTCCTCTTGTGGATGAAAGAATATCCCTTCCCGGCGCAGAGACATCAGGCTTAATCCGGTTACTGCCATCCACCAGAATAGGGCCACGACTACTGAAGCCAACAATGGTATCGTTGATCGCAGTGGCACCAACAGAAAAACTACCTTCAAAAAAAGCAGGTGCTACAGCAATTGTACTGCATGCGGGACCATCATTACCTGCAGATACTACAACTACGATTCCCGCCTGACGCAAATTCTGAATCGCCATTTCAAGTATATGCCAATTCGTTGAATCACATCCTTCGATTTTTGGACACCCCCATGAATTATTAATGACATGCGGCGCCAGGGATGGATCCGGATTTTGATTATTCAGGTCAGTTGGTGCGAGGAACCATTCAAAGCATTCCAGGTAAGAGAATGGCGAACCATATCCTCTCTCCATATTCCTGCACCCACACCATTCAGCCTCAGGGGCTACACCAATCTCAAAAATACTATCCAGTCCGACCATGGTACCCATTGTATGCGTACCATGCCCTCTGTCATCACACGGGATAGGTGAATCAAGACCACAAATATTATTTGAATCCGCGTTGAGTGAATCAATTTCATGGATGGCGTCATGCCAGTTATAATTATGATCTACGGTATCAAGTTCCGCATCATACCCACGATACTGATTGATCAGTGCAGGGTGGTGCCATTCATAACCTGTGTCTGCTCCGCCCACGGTGACACCCTGGCCCCGATAACCGAGTGCCCACACATCATTCGCATTTATCATCTCAATACCCCATTGCACTTCAAGACCTCTCCCATAGGCAGGAGCTTCTGTTATCGGATGTAAGTATTGCGTCATGGGATTATCAATAATTCGATCAACATCATGTCTCTGCGCCAGATTTTGAATTAATGGCAAATCTCCCTTCAACAGCATGGAATTAATAATCATCAATGATGTATAGGGTATATTTAGATCTTCTAAAAAAGAAATAAGATTTGACTGCGATCGCTTTGCGGTAGACTTTAATTGCGCATAAGCATATCTTCCTTTCTCTTCCTTAGTATCCGTGATGGTAACCATGGACAAGTCAGCCTGTTCGGATAAAATGATGATGAAGGGATGAATGCCTCCATCCGCAACTCTTTCAAGCAAGGGTCGTGACACCTTTTCCTCCCAATGTGGTGGTGTCTGACTAACGGAAAGTAAAGAGAAGCAAAGGAGAAGAAGCGAAAGGCTATATTTCATAAAAACATATTGTAACTACTATAAAGTCCTTAAGGTAGAGCGTTGTTCACCAACAGGTCGTATCTCTTGACGGATGGGGATCCAAATCTCTTCTTCTGACAATGGGCTGTCATGGATATACCTGTCTCCCAGAACTTCAAAATGCGGCCTGGTATCAATTTGAAAATCAGAATCTGGAATCCAGGAACCGAAAATATATTCAAAGGTTCGGTGACCTTCTGCGGGAGAACCTGTATGCAGGAAGATTGCATAGAGACCCGTCTCAAGTACGAATGATTCCAATCCATCGGGAACTGAAGTAAAATCAGAGACTTCAGCCAATGCCCATTTTTCAAACGGAAGGGTTGGATTAAAATTTGTAAAATCAAACTCAGGGCCATATACGTTCAAAGAAATCAGATCCGTTGAAACGCGATTTGAGATTTGATTTCTAAAGGGCATAAAACTTTTCCACAGTTCGGATGTCTTGTTGTTGGCAAAGGTCATCAGTAAACGTTTGCCTGCAAGTTTTTTCTCCTGCATGATTTCATTTCTCAAATACATTGAGGATGGGATTATTGATCTCATATAACACACATTCCTTCAGTTCGTTATCCTCCGGATTTTAAAAGTTCAGGTCTTTTGTTGCAGTATTAAACTTTCAGCAGAGAGTTCGAAGTAGCAGAACCTTACCTATGTGGATTAAAAAGGATATCCAATCGCCACATGAAACACCAGATTATCACGACGCCATCCCGGGGAGCCGAATTTTATTTCATCAAAGACCCAGCGTTCCCCTTCCGGCAACCATGGTTTGCGCAGGGGGAAAGCAAGATCAAAACGAAGGATAACAAAAGAGAGATCAAGACGTAATCCAGCTCCGGTGCCGATGAGTAATTCATTGAGGAAGGCCCTGGAGAATAACGCTCCCTCTTTGCGTGCAGCAGGGTCGAGATCATTATTTATTAACCAGATATTTCCTGCATCCACGAAGAGGGCACCGTGTAAGATGCCAATAATATTTTGACGATACTCCGAGCTGAATTCAATCTTTATATCGCCGGATTGGTCCGCGGTAAAGCCGATCGCTGTATTCGGATCGTCGGGTGCATAGTACGTTCCCGGACCGATCGTACGAGCGCGGAAAGCACGTATACTATTACTCCCTCCGATAAAAAACTGCTTGACAAAGGGGAGATTGGTCGAGTTGCCATACGCATACCCCAGACCTGTAAATAATCGATTCGCCCATCTGGATTTTTCGCTGATTTTTAAATAATATCTGAAATCATTTTCAAGCTTGACAAATTGCGAAAACGGTGTTCCGAATATTCGTTTCTCATTGCCCTCCTTTACATTCGCACCCGAGATCAATCCGATGATATTACCCGACAGATCGATACCTGACAGATTATAGACTGTATGGATCTTATTCGTCAGTGCCGTATTCGTATACGTGTAACGATAACTCGAGCCAATCGTAAACTGTTGCTCAATAGCTTTGAG
>JBBREG010000284.1:0-4238 GCA_038203125.1 Chitinophagales bacterium | reverse complement strand
CAAGAGTGGCGGCAGATAACATCTTATGAGCACCTTGCGTCTGAAAGAGGATTCGGGGCAGCAAGGATATAAATTCACTCGAGGCGATTTCCAGTGATACAAAACCTGTCAGTTTACGATCAATTTTAGCATCCTCAAATTCATCTGCCTGATCCAGTGAATGATTGTAAAATGAAATAGAACTTCCAGGCAGGTGATCTACGGAAACACCTATTGACATACTCGAATATTCACCAAGTCCTGACGCGTAATTAACGCCTGCCCCGATATCCAGGAAGGCAAAATTATTAGCGGGAAGATCCTCAGCCGTATTTAAAGAGTAATTGTCAAGACCATTAAACTGATCATCAAAAAAGATATTTTCATAATTGACACTCCGCTGGGAAATGCCCATGCTCAACCCGCCGGACAAATACTGATCGAGATCCGCATTCAGGGCTTTATGATAGCTTCCATACAGCGATATCATATTCTGGTTGAAATTCAATATTGAGGTGCGATCAGTGATCAATGAAAAACCGGCTCCAAAAAAATCATCTTTACGGTCATCCGGAATGATCTTTAAGTCACCAAAAACACCCATCGTGGTAAAAGCACTTTCAACAATACTGCGCCACTGATCACGATACCCGAGTGATACACGGTAGCGGCCGTCGACAGCTCCCGCCAATGCCGGATTCAAATCGGCGGCATGCGCAAATGCCTGTGTAAACAATTTGTCCTGGGCATATATGCCGGATGGAAGGATGATACTCAGTGCGAGAAAAAAAGAAAGTAGGGTACACCTCATAGATCAGATCATTTGCAGGATGTCATACTTCGTCAGGATATACATTTTTCCGGACTTGTCTTTGGCCATCACAGCGGGTATTTTTTTCGTAACGAATTTATTCAGCTTGCGAACCGGTAGTTCTTCTTCCACCATTGGGAACGGTTCATCCATGATGTCTAACACAGGTTTTTCAGCATGGTTGAGCGGGTTCTCCAGGATGAAGGTCAGAATGGTGTTTTCTGAAACCGAACCCACCATTTCATCTCCGTTCATAACGGGCATCTGAGAGATATCGTATTCCTTCATTAGGTGCAGTGCGTGACGCACTTTATCATTCGCATTCACGGTAATCAGTTCACGACCGGCATTTGATTTCACGAGATCGCGAACCAGGAGTTCATTCTCCAGGAAACCACGCTCACGCATCCAGTCATCATTGTAGATCTTGCCTACGTACCGGCTGCCATGATCATGGAATATAACAACGACCACGTCATTAGCAGTGAATTTATCTTTAAGCTGCAACAATCCTGCGAGGGCACTTCCGGATGAATATCCCATCAGCAAACCTTCTTCACGCGCCAGTCTGCGTGCAGCGATAGCAGCATCGGCATCGGTCACTTTTTCAAAATGGTCGATCAGCGAGAAATCAACATTCTTTGGCAGGATGTCTTCTCCAATACCTTCAGTGATATAGGGATAGATCTCTTTCTCATCAAAGATGCCAGTCTCTTTGTATTTCTTAAAAACACTTCCATACGTGTCAATACCCCATACCTTAATCTTCGGGTTTTGTTCTTTCAGGTATTTCGCAACACCTGATACAGTCCCACCCGTACCTACGCCTACCACCAGATGAGTAATTTTTCCATCTGTTTGATCCCAGATTTCCGGTCCCGTAGTCTGGTAGTGCGCCTTGGTGTTGCTGAGGTTATCATATTGATTGCACCAATATGAATTTGGAATTTGTTTGCTGAGCCTTTCTGCCACAGAATAATACGACCTGGGATCCGTGGGTTCGACGTTAGTAGGACAGACAATCACTTCTGCACCGATGGCTTTCAGCATGTCGGTTTTTTCCTTACTCTGCTTGTCGCTGGTGGTGAAGATGCATTTATATCCTCTGACAGCTCCGACGAGGGCCAGGCCCATTCCGGTATTACCTGAGGTACATTCAATGATCGTGCCTCCCGGGTTTATCAGGCCGGCTTTTTCTGCATCATCGATCATCTGGACTGCCATCCGGTCTTTGATGGAATGACCGGGATTAAAGGTTTCCACCTTGGCCAGGACTGTTGCCGTAACACCTTCCACCACTTTATTGAGCCTGATGAGTGGGGTGTTTCCGATCGTTTCAAGAACGTTGTTAGAGATCTTCATCGGCGGCAAAGATGAGGAATTTTAGCCTTTCTCAAGGTAGCGCCAGCGGGCAAAAAACTGCTGGTCCAGCACTCCGAGAGCCCTGGCTGTAGAAGGGGAGACCACGATCCCGACATGGCTCTGGTACAGACCCTGGGGAATATTGCCGGATACCTTCGCAGTTATCGTCCTGTGCAACATAGGATTTGTGATTTCCATGTAGGTGCCCACTTTGGCAGTCTGATGAAGTACATAATAGTGGGATGTTACAGGACCTGGCTTCCAGACGGCAAGCCCTTTTTGTTCCCGGACGATGAGTCCTTCATTGCGGCCTTCTTTGATATAATCTTTGGGTGTTCCTGCAGTTGTATCCGGTATTGTTCCCGTAAGGGCTTCCTGAGTAATGAGATCTGTCCCCGGAATATACCAGCCAATGTGAAGCACCTGGCCAATGGAAAGACCTGCCTGGGAAGAAGGATTTAAGGCAGTTATCGTTTCCGGAGCGGTGTTCAGATAGACTTTAGATATTCGGTACAGGGTCTCCTTTGGCTGTACCCGGTAACACAACCACAGGTGGTTGCCCTCTGCCGGAGGTGGCTGAAATGAAATAGAACTGACCTTGATAGGTATATTAACAGGAAAATTAAGAGGGATCGATGTCGGGTCGATATCCGGGTTGACCGCCAGGATGGCATCCATCGAAACGTTATACCGTACGGAAAGACGATATAAGGTCATTCCGGGCTGCAGCGTTTCAATTATGACAAAACCACTAAGTTCGTTTTGGTAAACGAATTTTTGATTTTGGCCTACGATGACGGGTGCCTGGCCCATGGCCAGCAGAGTCCAGCATACCAATCCGAGTATAAATCCTGTTCGCATTTCCATTCTTTTGTAACTCAAAGTTATTACATATTAAATAAATTTTTAATATTTAATTAAAAAACAGACTTTTGCCAAAATTACTAGGAGGTATATGAACGCATTTTGTACGATGGCCATTATCCCGGCCCGATATGGATCTCAACGTCTACCGGGAAAACCACTCATCCAGATCCGTGGTAAAAGCCTGATCCAACGGGTATGCGAGCGGGTACAGGAGGCAAAGGCAATCGACCACTTTTGTGTCGCGACAGATGATATCCGGATTTACAACCACGTACGCAAGCTTGGATATGATGTGATCATGACACGCTATGACCAGCCATCGGGTACGTACAGGTGTGCAGAGGTACTTGCGCAATTTCCCATGGTTACCCACGTGGTGAATGTTCAGGGGGATGAACCGCTTATCGAACCCGCTCTCATTGACATGCTGGCCAGATATATTTCAGAGCAATCCGGAACAACCATTGCAACGCTGATGCGTAAGCTTGACACAACCCATGACCTTGTCAACCCGAATGTGGTCAAAGTGGTCGTATCACGTACGAACCAGGCTATGTATTTCAGCCGCCAGCCTATACCGTATGTGAGGGATGTGGCAACTGAAAATTGGCTTGGCCAGGGTCTTTTTTATAAACACATCGGCATGTATGCATACACTTCTCAGGCATTGCATGCGATAGAAAAACTGTCTGCACATCCATATGAATCCCTGGAAAAACTCGAACAGCTTACCTGGCTGGCAAACGGATTTCCGATCCATTGTGTCGAATGCGATGGTGAATCAAGAGGAATTGATACTGAAGAGGATCTTATTTATGTTTCATCTTTGATCGCCTCCCTTGAAGAAGCTACCAATTAAAGATTTACTGTCCTAAAAACGAGCCATCGAACGCGAACGGAAGCAGATCCTTGACATCGTTGATCTCGTACACCAATTCTTTACCAGCTACGCCCAACAGAAGTCGTATTGGAGTATCCTGTGAGCTCCTGTATTCTGCCAGGATTTGTCTACAGGAACCACATGGTGATGCAGGTGTGTGCTGATGTTCATTGTCCACTACGATGGCAATTGTATGAATGGGCTTTCTTCCGTATTCATGCACCATGCGGTATAAAGCGACACGCTCTGCGCATTGCCCTATAGGAAAGGCTCCGTTTTCCTGATTCGATCCTTGAATAATATCGCCATCCAATGTCAAAATGGCGACACCCACATTGA
>JBBREG010000283.1:0-4296 GCA_038203125.1 Chitinophagales bacterium | reverse complement strand
AACACCCGGTCGTGTGTACGGATTCACGCAGTATCGAACCAGGTTGTATTTTCTTTGCACTTTCCGGCGCAAATTTTAATGGTAATCAATTCGCCCGAGACGCACTTGACTCAGGTGCAGCTTATGCAGTTGTATCTGATCAACAATTGGTAGGTGATCGGTTTTTATATGCAGAAGATACATTGCTGTTGTTGCAGCAACTTGCCCATGCACATCGCGCTGCTTTTCAAATTCCGGTCATAGCACTTACGGGTAGTAATGGAAAAACGACTACGAAAGAATTGATCACAACGGTCCTGTCACAACAGTATCGTGTACATGCCACGTCAGGCAATTTTAATAATCATATTGGTGTACCTCTGACCCTTCTTAAAATGAAAGCGGATGTTGACATTGCAGTCATTGAAATGGGCGCCAATCATGTGGGTGAGATTGCATCCTTATGTGAAATCGCACAGCCTACTCATGGCCTGATCACGAATATTGGTAAAGCTCATCTGGAAGGGTTCGGCTCTGTTGAAGGTGTTCAACAAGCGAAAGGTGAGTTATTCGAATATCTAAAAGCACATGATGGAATCGCTTTTGTAAATGCCGATGATGATCGCGTTACACATCTGGCACATTCACTTGGACAGAAAGTATCCTACAGCATTCATCCGGATCAAAAAGGGGATGTAAGTTTCTATTTCCAACCATCAACAGATCAACGTGGGTTTGCCATTGTAAGGGAAAATATTCAAATCCAATCATCTATGTTTGGTGCATTTAATGCGATCAATATGGTTGCTGCATTTACCGTGGGCGAACACTTTTCCGTGGAGCGGTCAAAGATGATTGAAGCCCTTTCTTCCTTTACGTCACGTGCCAACCGATCTGAAGTCATTTCTTTCAAAGGCTGCACCATCATAAAAGATGCATACAATGCGAATCCATCCAGCATGGAGATGGCTGTGAGATCATTTGCAGAACAATTTCCAGGAGGGTGGGTCGTATTGGGTGACATGAAAGAACTTGGAGAAGAAAGTCAATCATTACATGCAAGCCTGATTGATCTTATCAGGACCTTACCTTTTAATAAGATAATTCTTGTCGGTCAGGAATTTCGGTCTGCATATCAAAACATAGAAACCCATTCTGCAAAAATCACACTTGCAGACACGATTGAAGCGATCAAGCCTACATGGGACTGGGCACAATGTCACGGTATTGCGGTATTATTAAAAGGATCAAGATCAATGCATCTCGAACACCTGCTTGAATAATTTTAACCCAGGACGGAACGGATCACGACAGCCGAATAATCTTCTTCGCAGGCCTTTCTGTAATCGTAGTAAGAGCAAGGAATTTTCCGGCCGGTTTTATTTTCAATCCACCACCTTCCAGAAACTTCACTTTTGTAAAATGAAAGGCTGTAATCGTGTTCTTTGGGCTGCACGATATATCTGGTTAACGGACTTTTCTCAGGATCTTCTCTCAGGATAGACCCTTCCAGCAGGTACCATATCATTTGAGCCAATGCATTAGCGGTCATTCCAAGCTCATCAGCTTCATATTGATATCCATAAATTCCAACAGAGGATACCGACTGACCAGCACCCGCATATCTGAACAATTGACACGCTTCCATGATCGTGAGTCCGCTTCCACTCATACCCGTCACATAACCGGCTTCAGCAGCTGAAAGGCTGTCACAATTAAATAAGATGGCGTCGGAATCTCGCAGACATGGTTCCGCAAGACTTAAGTCCTCCCGTAAATCACTTAACCTGAGATGCCCTTCGATCCGCAGATGCGATTCTGATACCAGGTGTCGTTGTGTACCAATATATTGAAATAAGGGACTTTGATGGTCTGTACGCAAATGTATGTCATCATCAAGATTCGATTCCCGGATTATACTGGCCATCCGGATGCCCTGGATCTGGTACTTCATAAATCCTGCGGGCGGGCCTAATAACATCAGCATGGCTCCACTGCTGGCAATTTCTGTGAGGATGGGTAGTAGATGTTCAGGATTTTTTTGATGGCATATCCCGTAATCCATCACCCGCAAGGCCGCACCCGGCGTCGCATTGAACTGATATAGATATTTTTTGATCCTATGACCCATCAGGCGGTCAAAACTGATCAAGGCCAGGTCACCGGAAGTACAGGGAGTATCCTCATCCTGAACAAACTGAACCTGGTGCCAAAGAGATCCTTTACTCAGACGATCAGGACGTATCGCCACTTTGTCATCCGGCTGAAACCAATGTGAAACCATTTGTCAAATATATTAAATAAAATGACCATATGTTAATTTTTATTTTTCAGTTAATTCACAATTATTCACCTGATTACTAAACCTTAATAGCTTTATTGTTTTTATATTAGAAAAAGGATATTTTTGCAAAACACAAATTAATAAATCTTAAAAACAATAACCCTATGACACGACTATTGTACGTCCTGCTGTCAACTCTCCCTTTTCTGTTCACCTCAACGCTTATTGCTCAGACGGTAGATGACAAATTTGCCGCCCCCGTGATCGAAGATGAGATGACAGCCGATCCGGAGCAAAATAAAATGTGGCGGACAGGCCAGGCAGTATACTCAGCAAAACCCCGAAACATGTGGGAACTTGGTCTTCACGCAGGTCCTGCATTTATATCAGGTGACGTTGAAGCCCCATTCCCAGCAGGTTACGGGTTCGGTCTGCACCTTCGCAAAGCACTTAACTATACTTTTTCTCTTCGTTTTGATGCCACGTATCAAAGTTCGAGAGGATATGATGCACGACCTGCAGCTGCCTTTTTAAATGAGCGGATATACTATCAGAATGTTGCAGAGACGCCAGCTCTGGCTGCTTATGCTGTTGCCGGTGCTGTATATCATAGGAATTACAAGGCCAGCATTCTAATGGGTTCGATGGAAGGTATGATCAATATCGGTAACGTATTGTTCCACAAACCCTCAAACCGTACCAATTTTTACATGATTGCAGGGTTAGGACTTAACATGCCCCGCGTATTCAGCGACCTTTTAGATGCTAGCGGCAATCCTTACGATATGAGCGCTGTAGCAGACGGAGATAACCAGACTGCTGAAAAACGTAAAAACTCAAGAAACAACCTTAAAGATCTGCTCGATGGTGACTTTGAGACTCGAGGTGGTATTGAAAAAGATATCATTACACTGGGTGATAATAAAACCCTGATACCTCACTTCAATGTAGGTGCAGGTTTATCTAAAAAACTCTCCCGCAGGATTAATCTTAGCCTGGAGCACAGAGTCATGTTAAGTGATAATGATCTCCTCGATGCCTATGAATACCGTACTAACAGTGATGAAACCAACAGTAATGATTTTGCACATTACACCTCACTTCGTCTTGGTATCAATCTCGGATCATTCGAAAAACGTGTGGAACCCCTGTATTGGGTTAATCCTCTTGACGGACCATTCACAGATATCGCTGAACTCAAACAACGTCCGAAGTTTGATCTGACTGACAGTGATGGCGATGGCGTCATAGATATGACAGATCAGGAAATCAATACACCAGCAGGATGTCCTGTAGACACTCGTGGTGTTACTCTGGATAGTGACGGTGATAACATACCGGATTGCAAAGACCAGGAGCCTTATTCTCCTCCAGGTTATGAAGTAAATTCAGACGGTGTTGCCCAGGTCCCTGACTACCTGACAGAAGAAGAAGTGATTAATGTTATTAACACACGGGGTGGCAGCAATTTTGCATGGTTCCTCCCTATGATCCACTTTGATCTTGATAAATACTACGTCAAGCCAGAATTCTATGGCTCACTACATCATGTGGCATCTGTTATGAACTCGCACCCTGATCTAAAGATTGTTGCTCATGGGTTTACAGACAACAGGTCATCTAACGAGTACAATAATGTATTATCCTACAACAGGGCAAATGCAGCTGTTAATTACCTCGTTGAGAATTACAATATTCCCCGCAGCAGGTTTGTGCTGAGCTACGGTGGAGAACAGGCCCCGATCATAAAAAATCTGCGTGACAGCCATAATCTGAATTCTATGGAAGAATACAAACACTATATCAACCGCCGTGTGGAATTCCGCGTGGCAACAGCGACTGATACTGATATGACACGTCCGGCAGGTCCGGAGGCTGGTGCCAATACACCTGGATCTTCCCGCCCTGGTTCTAAATATTCCGGTAACCGCAACTCAGGCTATTAGTCTTTAACCATCGCTTAGGGTTATTTGAGATAGATTTTTTTGTGTATTCAAAAGCTCCTGGTCAATAGTGATCAGGGGCTTTTGACA
>JBBREG010000282.1:0-4303 GCA_038203125.1 Chitinophagales bacterium | reverse complement strand
TCCATTACAATTATCAACTGCCACCGGAATATTAACATCTGTTCCATTATTGCAATCTGGAGCTTCCGTTGTCAGATTGATCTGTGTAAGTGTATTACATGCAAAAACAGGTGCATCATTATCTGTTACAACAACATCCTGTGTACATACCGTAGCATTACCTACCAGATCTGTAAATGTCCACGTGATCGTCGTGGTACCTAATGGCCATGGATCATTGATGGATGCCAGGTCACTTCTTGTTCCTACCCCAGTTCTATTACCATCACAGAGATCCACAGCAACAGGAACTGACACATCAGTATTATTAACGCAATTAGGTGCCTCTGTTGTAAAGTTAATTGGCATTAAAGTGTTGCAATCGAAAACAGGCGGATCATTATTCACCGCAAGCGTAGCTGTAGTCGACACATCCGGATCACCACAATCTCTTTGAATGATTACATAATAACCGCCATTATCAGCAAGGGTTATATTGCTTAGAGATAAAGACGCTGTAGTCGCTCCGGAAATATTACCACCGTCCACTAGCATCGTACTTGGTGATTTATACCATTGGTAACTCACAACACCCGGACTCCCTGCAACAACAGTAAAAACAGCATTGGCTCCAGGACATAAAGCGAGGTCATCAGGTTGATCTGTGATGACAGGACAATCTGCAGCTACTGCAAAATTGCTGAAACTATTCAGGCCATAACCTTTATACTTATTATTCAGGTTATCATAAATGGCAGGCAAAACCGAATTGCTTACGCCATCCCCCTTTAGAATTCTTGGTGTCGTATTTATGGGTACAAATGGCGTAGGGTCCATGGTCAAATTATAGGTAAAGCTGCTACCTCCTGTCTGATCGATCACCCAATGGCGTCCCACTTGATATGCGACGCCAGGAGGTATCGTACCTGGAATAGTGGTTTCAAACTGTTCCATCGATACTGTACTGACACCGGTCAAGGTTGTGTACTCCAATGTGAGCAGACGGAAATTTCCACCTTTCCCTATCGGAAAATCCTTCTCTACGTTTGTAACAGGAATAACGCGGTCCAGCTTACCATTGACATATTCCGTAGCAGAAAAGCCAGTGGTCGAACCTGAAGAGCCAATGGTCAGATCGATCGAACCATCCGGTGTAATCAACCCGCCCTGAAAATCAAGAATACCGTTGACTGTCGTATTCGCCATGACGGAGAGACCCGCCGTATTCATTAAAGTAAAATTGTTGAATGTAGTCGTTGCTGTTCCCTGGATAGTTTGCAGGGAAGAACCATCGAAAATGATCGTTTCCGATGTAGCTGTATAAGTTCCATTATTGGTCCATGTACCGGTTACTGCCAAAGTGGGAGAAACTCCAACTAAGGTTCCTCCATTTTCAATGACGATAGAACTTCCTGTTGATATCACATTAATGGTCACGGTATGACCATTTCGGATCGTAATTAAGGCCGCCGCATTAGTCGGTGGAGCTATAGCATCACACCAAAAGAGATTATCAGGTGATCGTTGCCAGCTAGAAAAATCGCCATAGTTACCTGTGGTTTTAGATCTGAAATAATCTGTGGCTAATTGGGCAGCCGTAGTGGTAAATGGGGGCGTACTTGTACTTGTTGAAGTGAAGCAGGTTGGATTTGATGCAAAGGCAACCGATGTGATATTGACTATATTATTAGCGCCCGAATTGTTCAGAACGGCAGTTGTAAAAATTCCTGACCCGGGACTTCCGGCTGTAAAGGTCATAGGTGCTGTTGTTGACAGCACTGTATTCGTCCCACTTACATTGTAGGTGACTATATAATTCCCGGTAAGCAAGGTGTTGGATAGCACGGTCACCAATGCACTAGTTCCGGGACAAATCTGTCCTGAAGAGGCACTGAGATTGCTGATGTCAGGTGCCGCCACAGTAACAGTTGCACAACCTGTGGTAATAGTATTACAACCATTACCAGACTGAGTAATAATGACTCTATAAAAATAGGTACCATTTGTAAGTATCGGTGTTGTATAGTTTGGTGAATTTATAGCACCTGGAGCAGGAGAAGGGCCTGCACAATTGGATGACATTTGTTCCCATTGGTAACTGAATGTTCCTGTGCCTCCTGTTGGTGATACGGATAGAGACGCGGTACTTCCTCCACAGATAGAAACGTTAGGAGGGTTTGCTGCTGAGGGATCTGCTACAACTGTCCATGAATATGAACTTGATGCTGATATATCGCAGCCAGTTCCATTACAATTTTTCCTAACCTCAATAGTATTTGTTCCTACTATTGCAGCAAAACTAGGCAAGGTGGTACTCCATGCACCAAACCCTGCACCTGTATTAACCCGGTATTCAATATTACATATACCTGTACCGCCACCATTATCAGTTACACTTGTAAGTGAGAGGGTCTGACCTACACAAACATTTGTAACGTTAGGTGATTTTGTCGCAGTGGGTGCTGCAGGATCAGCTACAACGATAACAGTAATGGATTTTGAATTTGATAAAACACAACCACTACCACCAGCAGTAACTGTTAATGTATATGTGTAAGGAGAGCCGGCAACAGTTAATCCAGTGGCTGTTGGATTTTGGGCAGTTGTGGAAGATAAACCAGTTCCCGACCATGTATACGTCACAGGTGGGGGTGCATTCCCTAAGGCCGCACCTGTTAATTGTAACGTCCCTCCAACACAAATTGGTGAGTTTGATGAAGGATTTGATTGTAGAGATCCACTAGAACTGAGAATTGTTGGAAATGAATAGCAATATCCTCCTCCCATGTTTCCAGAAGCATATTTAATTGTTCCGATATCTATTCGAGAAGAAGCATTAAATGATGATCCACCATTTTGGTAAACATGTCCACCAGTCTCAACGAAAAGGAAAGCTCCTGCAGGTAGCGTCAAAACTGTATTGCCACTAGCTGTAAAATCAATAATACCGAAGATTCTGACGCCTGTTATACCTGCCGGTAGCGTTAGATCTCCAGTCATATTTAGAGTAACACCTGCTGCAATAGTGAGTGTCCCCGTACAAGTTCCGTAAGTACCATTAAAAGCAGCCGATGTGATATTAGCACTTACAGTACAATCTGCATAACTCTTTGAAACACCAGCCATAAGCAATAGTCCAACCAGGTAGATCTTTGAAAGAGAAATCCACTTCGCACAGAATACCTTCCGTGGAACATTATGCTGTCCATGTAGCTTTGAATTGCTATCATTAATCATTTGGGAATGAGTTAAAGCGGGCGTATTCGAATTGTTCAATTGGGTAGATAGGATTTTCATAAAGAGGAGGTGTTGGCTTTTCTAAAAAATCAAAATCAAAAAAATATTCCATCCCTATGCCGTTAGAAATAACCCGGCAATACGAATGGATTGGGTAAAAAATAGTCTTGATTGGAATATGTCAGGAAAAGGGAGCACTCTTCCTGGGTTATTGGTTTTTTTTGGAGAAAAGGAGCGAATGACTGCGAAATGACAATATCCCATCAGCTCCAGGGAGTCAATCTTGCCGGGGGCAGCGGATTTGGGTTGTGCGGATTCTTTCATCAGTTGGTTTTTCATGAATGAAATGATAATCGATCTCACTCAGTCTTGACAAAAGCTTCTACAACAACCGGGTTTATGTGCGGTCATTTTAAAAGAAAATAAAAGGGTTTATTGCCGTGTACACCTGGAGAAAGTATACATTCTCATCTGGCGAATCCAATGGATGAGGAGCCAAAAGTACTTTTTTATATTAAATCCTACCGATAATTATGTAAATCCTACTACTAATTATGTAAATAAATTATTTACGCCTGGATATAACAGAGGAGAATTTTACATCTGCATAAATTCGTAAATTGTTCGTAATCAGATTGTTAAATATGACTTTAGAGTAGAAGGTGGCTTGCAGCTTGCCGCATGGAACAAGGGGCTTGGCGCATGGAGCATGGGGCAAGGGTAAAGGGTATTCGGTAAAAAAAACGGTATTCAGTATTCAGTAAAAAAGGTATTCGTAAATCCCAAGATCCCCCTTTCAGAGGGCAGGGGGTTGGGAGATCAAAACAAAATTTGCTCACTTTACTCGGGGGACCGCTGATCATTAAGATAGTTTTGATTTTTTAAGATTTGATTTCGTAGTATAAAGCATATAATGCCAATGCTTCGACCAGCTTGACTCATCCTCGTGCTGCAGCTCAGCAACCCTCAAAAATCCAAATCCAAAATCTTCTTGACGTATCTTGCCGCGCATGCCTACAGGTGGTATTTCGCCCTACATCATCCTATCCATTGTAGCCGGATATTTCCTGCTGATCCTGACCATCGC
>JBBREG010000281.1:0-4355 GCA_038203125.1 Chitinophagales bacterium | reverse complement strand
ATTGCAATACACTGAAAATGTGTATATTATAGTTTCTTATTAAAAACTAAGTCTAGATACATCTGTAACAATTATCAATATTTGTACTTGTATAGGAATTCAAAAGTCCTGATAATTGTATCATCAAACGAAAGAGAAATTCAAGACCGGTAGAAGTGCTGGTTTCAAATTTAGATATGTTCATGGGATTATAATTCTGATGGATAGAAGGTTGCCGGATAGGCAATCTTCTGTCCTCAATTTCAGAAGCCCCCGAAAATCTAAATGATAATAAGGATATGTTCATGGGATTATAATTTGTAGAGCTGGGTTGTTCTGAAGTGAATAACCCAGCTTTTTTTTTACCGCCTCGATTCCTCAGGTACCTTCCTGTTCTGAATCCCCAGATACCCCTCAATCTCCTGTTCTACAAACGATTGTGTTTCGAAATTCATCCCGCGTATCAGGCTTACCTTTTCTCCGGAGTCCAGCACTGCATACAGAGCATATGCGTAATTGGGCACCCCATTCGATGTGCTCTGGACGTATTTAGTCACATAAAGTTGCCTGATGGTATCCACATCAACATCTTTTCGCTTCCACAGAAAACTCCTGAGTGGAGTAGTCCGGATTTGGATCCTGCGTTTGGTTACAGAAATCGATGTCTGATTCATATAGATTGTAGCCAGATGCCACAATAACCCCATACCAACGGCAAGATGAGCTGAAAGGAAAAGCAAAATCCCCCATGCCCCTGATACAATTACTCCAATCACAAAGGGCAGAAGGATGAGGTTCCACATGGCCGTAAAAAGCATCAGGAACCATCTCCCACCATTAGACGTCGTCTCTGTCCACTTCAACCGGATGTCAAGTTCCGACCCGAGCTTTAATGTCTCAACACCTTTAGGTAGAATTTTAGATGGCTTAATCTGCTTAGAGGAATGATCATGTTCAAATGCAAAAACATGATTACAGTTACTGCATTTGGCAATGGTTTTTTCAATATTGATATCCTGCCCTGAAATAAAATGCCGGCATTTTGGACACGAAAGAAGGTTGTGACCAAATTCTTTAAAATCAAGTTCTTTATACGCTTCCTCCGCTTCAACCGGTAGCGTAGGTTCTCTTGAAAGATCATCGGAAGAATCCATATGGGAATTTTTCATTCTTCCAATATACCGCACAAAATGAAATCACATCAGAATTGTGATTCATTACCATTTTCCTCTTTGAGGTCATTGTTATTAATCGTCTTGCGGCCCGATCGTTCTTTAAAGTCGAGTTTGCCAAATTTATATCCAAGTGTGATGCCAAATGACCGGACAGGACGTGCGGTCCTGCTGTTTTGGTAAAAGTCAGGACCTTCCAACTTGCGGACCAGGATGAGATTTTCTCTAAACGGTTCAGTAACATTGATCCCCACAGTCATTCTTTTCTTAAAGAGTTCTTTTTTAAATCCGAAACTCATCATGGACCAGTTAGGAGTGCTTCCCTGAACAGTAAAAGTTGGACTCTGGTAAAAAGAAAATCCTTCAATCCGAGTTGTTTCGTTGAGTGTCCAGGTAATATTCATCCGGCTATTGAATTCAATGCCTTCATTGGATAGGGATTGTTCTTCGAAATCACCATTCACCCTCCATGCATTCACATCGAATCCTCCTCTAAATGCAAGATCACCGATGATCAATGAACCAAATACATTAAGGCCTAAAGCTGACCTGCTGCCAAAATTGTAATAGGTGGACTCGGAGATGCCCAGGTCATTAATCGATACAAGATTTTCAATGATGTCTTCTGTCCGCCTGCCAAAAACCGAAGTACTGATCATATTCCCTTTTATGAAAAAAGTAGTCCCTAATTCCACCTGGTGAACCAATTCAGGAAAGAGTAGCGGGTTTCCAAAAGAAATATCCCGGTTATCACTATATTCCACAAACGGATTGATGTGACGCTGATTGGGTCGTTGTATACGCTGGTTATAACTGATGCGGAGTTGATTGTATTCACCTGTTTTTTTTGCAAGTGTAACGTTTGGCAGAAAATTGAGATAATGGTTGTTAAATGGATTTTCAAATGTTTCAAAATCTCCTTCCAATTCGGTAAGTTCAACGCGTAAACCGGTGATCAGTGATACTTTTTCACCAATCAGAAAAGTACCTGATGCATAACCTCCATATACATTCTGATCATAATAAAATATATCTGTGCGTTGCGGATCCAGATTCCAACGGTTCAGATCCGGATCAAACCGCTGAAATGTAAAATCACTTTCAATCTGACGCAGGGTTCCTTTTAAACCTGTTTCTAATTTGAATTCTTTTGTGATCGGGTGCACATAATCCGTCTGAATCGTTATTTCATAATTCGTTCGGTTATTCAGATTGTTTTCTCGGATTGCTTCAGCATTCTGTGGTTGTAGAAAAGACTGGTTGTATTCGAAATCGGAATCATTCAGATCTTTTTCATATTCGAACGCTACGGACCATTCCTGTCCTTTTAATGCAAATTCCCTTTTGTAATCAAGTTCTACGTCCCATCCATCACGTGATGAGCTACCTTCAACGATTCGTTGATACGTTTCGACCAGAGTAGAATTTTGGAAGTAATTAGATAATACTTCGTTCTCTGAATCATTTTGATACTGACGTATACTGATTGAAGATGTGATCGTATTAAGCGGATCAATGTTGTACTCAATTCCACCATTCCCTCTAAATCCAAGTCGCGATGATGTATTCGTACCGACCTGGTTGAGCAGGGACTGGAATGTGCCAAAGCTTTCCCTTACATACGTGGTAGATCCAGTCTGAGGTCTGCTGTAATGACCACCACCGGATAAATTTAATCCAAAACGACCTTTGCCATAATTCAAATGGCCATTTCCGCGACTATGTCTTGTTCCGGCTGTGGCTTCCACTGAACCGGCAATACCTTCGATATTTTTCTTCTTTGTAATAATATTAATGATACCTGCAGTGCCTTCACCATCAAACTTGGCGGAAGGTGCTGTGAATACTTCCACCGATTTGATCTGGTCAGCGGGCATCATTTTCAATGCGTCCGCAACATTGGCTGTAAACATGCCTGATTCTTTGCCATTGATCAGGATCTTGACATTCTCTGACCCACGCATGGAGACATTGCCATCCATGTCAACTGTAAGCATGGGGACTTTACGTAAGACATCACTTGCATCACCACCTGCAGATGTGACATCCCGTTCAGCATTGTATACAAACTTATCAGCCTTGGCCTGGATAAGCGCTGCTTCACCTGTAATTTTTACTTCGTCCAACAGTTTAGTATCCGGAGCCAGCGCAATCGTCCCACAATCATATTCTGGCTTTTCGGGGGAAATTTTCAAATACCCAATGGATTTAAGCTTATAGCCGATATAATCAACTTTCAATCTGTAGATCGAAAAAGGGAGTCCAATAAATCTAAAGGCACCCTGATCATTTGTTGAACCTCCTGTAATCAATTTACCTGTTGCCTGATCAATAATACCAATAGCCACAAATTCAGCAGGTGCTTTTGTAATACTATCTACCAGTATGCCGATAATAATACCTGTTGCACCTGTGGGCTGCAGATTGTCAGTTCCCTGAGAGTATCCTGTAAAAGGTAGAAAGAGAGAAAGAAGGAAGAAAATTCGAAACATTATGTAAAATTAACCAGCGCTGCAATTACTACAATGATGGTAGCCAATTGTTTTAATATTAACAAATTATTACCTATTTCAAATTTTATTTTAATTTTAGTTGATCTAAACTCAATTTATATCGATATGAAGCTTTTACTCGCCCTTGTAACTGTATTTCTATTAGGCTTTCAGACAAACGTCTATAGCCAACTACCACTGGGAGCTACAGCTCCGGACTTTACTTTAACTGACATTGATGGTAATGTGCACAACCTCTACTCCTATCTCGCCCAGGGAAAGATGGTGGTCCTTGAATTTTCTGCCACCTGGTGTGGTCCTTGCTGGAATTATATGCTCGGAGGCGCCCTCGAAATCTTTTGGGAAGAACATGGACCAAATGGTGATAATACAGCTATGGTTCTCTTTATTGAACCAGATTTATCCACAGGTATGAATGATTTGCTCGGTTTGACGCAGCAGTCCCAAGGTAATTGGGTAGAAGCAATTCCTTTTCCAATCATTGATTTACAAAGTGGTCAGAATACGGCTCAGCAATATCAGATTAGTTATTATCCAACCTTGTATGCCATATGTTCTGATGCTACTGTCTGGGAACTTGGACAGGTGCCCGCTTCTACATGGGCATCTTTTATAACGAGTTGTACACTCGAAGGTGAATTGGAAGATGTCACCAATGCGGATTGTTTCGGAGAAGGTGGTGCAGAGA
The DNA here is from genome assembly GCA_038203125.1 of Chitinophagales bacterium. Classification (GTDB taxonomy): domain Bacteria; phylum Bacteroidota; class Bacteroidia; order Chitinophagales; family Saprospiraceae; genus Opimibacter. Next base: position 3 of record JBBREG010000281.1, on the reverse strand, counting down.
TAG
>JBBREG010000280.1:0-4370 GCA_038203125.1 Chitinophagales bacterium | reverse complement strand
AAACAAATGCACGCTACTTTTTCTCCGGATGGAAAAAAAGTAGGTTTTGTCAGCGACAATGATCTGTACTATACAGATCTCACCACCGCCAAAGAACACCGCATCACGACGGATGGCGAGTACAACAAGATCATCAACGGCAATTGCGATTGGGTCTATGAAGAAGAATTTTCATTCACGAAAGCATTCGCCTGGTCACCCGATAGCAAATACATCAGCTATTATCGTTTTGATGAAAGCAACGTCAAAGAATTTTCCATGACATACTATACCGGTGAATTGTATCCTGAAGAAACGACATTTAAGTATCCGAAAGTGGGCATGGATAACGCAAAGGTCAGCATCCACATCTACGACCTATCTAATGGAAAAAAAGTCAACGTGGATCGTACCAGTGATCCCGATGGATATATTCCGCGCATCAAGTGGACAAAGGATCCAAATAAACTGTGTGTCTTCTGGATGAACCGCCATCAAAATCATCTTGAGCTTTTACTCGCCAATGCCACTACCGGAAAAACCTCCGTGATGCTTGAAGAAGAAAGCAAATATTACGTCGATATTCACGACAACCTCACATTCCTGAGCGATGATGAATGTTTTATCTGGACCAGTGAAAAGGATGGCTTCAATCATGTGTATCTCTACGGCATGGATGGAACGCTTAAAAAACAATTGACCTCCGGCAAATACGATGTCATCAATTTCTATGGCGTGGATGAAAAAAATAAAACAGTCTATTACCAGGCAGCCGCACGTACACCCATGGAACGGGAGGTATACAGCGTAGATCTGAAAGGGGGTAGTCCTAAGCTCATTACCGACAAACATGGAATGAATACAGTTCAGTTTTCTACCACCTATGATCTGTATATCTGGACAAATAGCAATATCAATACCGCCCCGACTTACGCTGTACATAATCGCAAAGGAAAATTAATCCGCTTGCTGGAGGATAATGCTAGTGTGAAAAAATTACAGGAGGATGTCAAAGTATCCCCTTTTGAATTTTACTCATTCACCACTTCAGAAGGAGTTCAATTAAATGGATACCAGCTTAAGCCACACAACTTTGATCCGGCCAAAAAATATCCGGTATTCATGTATCAGTATGGCGGTCCCGGTTCACAGGAAGTACTGGATGAATGGATGGGTTCATATTACTGGTGGTTCCAGTCCCTGGCGCAACAGGGTTACGTAGTATCCTGTGTGGATAATCGCGGCACAGGTGGTCGTGGAGAAGAATTTAAAAAAATGACTTATCTGCAATTAGGGCATTATGAAACCATAGATCAAATTGAATCAGCAAAATATCTCGGCAGCCTGTCTTATGTGGATCCGGCTCGTATTGGAATATTTGGATGGAGTTATGGTGGCTATATGTCTTCCCTCGCTATCCTAAAAGGAAATGATGTCTTCAACAGCGCAATAGCCGTGGCGCCGGTCACAAACTGGAAATGGTATGACAGCATTTATACCGAACGTTTTATGCGCGATGAGAAGGAAAATTCGAAAGGTTATGAAGATAATTCTCCCGTCAATTTTGCCGACCGTTTGACTGGAAATTATTTATTGGTGCATGGACTCACAGATGATAATGTGCATTATCAGCAGACCGCCGAAATGACGAATGCACTCGTCAAGGCCAACAAACAATTTGACACCCATATCTATCCCAACCGAAATCATGGCATCTATGGCGACAATGCCACTCGCCATTTGTACATCAAAATGACTGATTTCATGAACGAGCATCTGAAACCCGAAAATCCACTGAAGTTTACCAACCAGCCTTCAAAGTCATGATCTTTGGGCATCTTTGATGCTCCTATGGAAATCTTAAACAGGAAAGCACGGTTCGAATATCACCTGATCCAGAAATATGAGGCAGGCCTAGTACTGAAAGGTACTGAGGTGAAATCGCTACGTCTTGGCCAGGGTAATATCAGTGATGCATGGTGCATCTTTGAAGATGGAGAGCTCTACATCAAACAACTTCATATCAATGAATATGAACATGCCAGTGCGCACCAACACGAAGCCAAAGGCACCCGCAAATTATTACTGAAAAAAGCAGAATTAAAAAAGCTGGAGCGACGCGTGGATGAAAAAGGCCTCACGATCATTCCCTATCGGATCTATTTTTCAGAACGCGGTCATGCCAAATGCGAGATCTGGTTGGCGCAGGGTAAAAAAGAATTTGATAAAAGGAATACAATCAAGGAACGTGATGTGCAACGTGATATTGATCGATCTTTCTCATGATTGACACGGAGGACACGGAGCGGTTCCACGGGGAGCACGGAGCTAAACTAGAAAGTTTCACGCAGAGACGCAGAGTTCGCAGGAAAAAAAATGACAACTATGACACGGAGCACACGGAGCGGTTCCACGGAGAGCACGGAGTAAAACTTGATTGGATACAAGGCGAATACATAATCTAAACACTATTTCGAAACTATCCCGGCGTTTCGAAATAACAATGTTTCGCAGAAACAAGTGAATGTAGAACGCAGGGACCGTTTACCAGGCGCAGCTGAAGTAAACGAGGGCGGATTCACGATTCACGCCTCACCTGTTCGCTATCTCATCAATAGAGTAGATAAAATATTTTTCATCCTTGACAACTCCAGGTTCCACTTTATGGATGAGTGTCATCTCCAGCCAATCCGTCAGATTGCCTTCTGTCCACGGAGTCTGTTCTCCTGTGTCCTGGAACGTCATGAAGATCGGTGTGCTCCGGATCAGGATGATTTTCTTTTGTCCTTTATTATTAAGCTCTAGTGCCATCTTCTGTATGGCATCAAATGACCAGAGATTAAGTCGCCTTGGATCGTAAATGATAAAGCTGCCCTCTTCTTCCCGTTCCGGATAATAAATTTTACGCTTCAGGTGCGTAGCAAGAGGTGAAACAATATAATCTGTACTTCCGATGATTTCCAGTTGGTCGAGTTTATTTTCTTTCAGATAATCTGCCGCCTGTTGACTCGTGGAAAAAGGATGCTCCAGATCGAAGATGTAGGATCCAACACCTCCTATAAGACTCGTAGTCAAAACAACATACCATAAAGGTGTACGGATCTTATCCCCAACCATCGCCATGAATTTCAATGGCTGCCAGCTATAGGATGTTGGAGTTTGAAATTTCATAATCCAAAAACAAACTACCAGCACCACAAATAAATGACTTGCGTACCTGCTCCACATCAATCCGGAATAGTAATGAAATCCCAAAATCGTGAACGTGGCAACAACATAAAGAACCCAAGCCAGTCTATACCGCAGGAATGATAGCATCCATAAGAGCAATATCACAAATCCAATCAGTACAAAAAACTCATCCTCCCTGGGTACAAAAAAATTCGTGTTCCAAAAATAGAACATGGTAAAATCCGGTATTGCGAAATATGCTTGTACCAGCCTCGAGAGTGTCCATTGCAATCTAAGAGTATCATAAAAGTTGACATAAAACGTGGGGAAAGAATTGTCAGGCTCGGGATGGATCTGCAGATATCCGAGTATCACACCTGTCAGGGTGATGCCAACGAACTGAAGGAGTGGTCCCAATCTGATTTTCTCAACTTTGATCTTCCTGCTCTGCAACAGATATTCAAGCACAAGCAAACCTGAGAAACTCACGCTCAGTATGACACCAAAAATGGTGCAGTTAGCCAACAGGAAGAGCACTACACCCATCCATAGCAGATACTTATGTCGCTCCTGATACAGCACACAAAAAATAATCACCAGTAAAAAACCAAGACCATAACTGCGGCTGATCAGGTTGAATTCAAAAAAAGTATAATAGCCAAATGTCAGAAGTACTTTTTGAATAATCGAAACCGGTGCATACCTGTTGATCAAAAAAATAAAGGAAGTGGAGATGAGGATATGCAACACCTGCATCCAGAATGGATTGTCCGTAAATGTGGTAATCACAAAAAGGAATGCGTGCCACAAGACCGGGTTGCCTTCGTATTTCAGGTTTTTGAAAAGTTCAGGAATGGAATGTGCGTCTGCTGCTACCATCCATGCCTGAAATTCATCGCGCCACATCTCGTGGTGAAGAACACCAATCAGGGAGAGTATAAAAAATATTGCAGTGATACCATAAGCAGCATACGTGTGCCAGCGTGGCGAAGGCGGAACAGGTGTCGCTGGCTGATCCCAAGGTTGATTCGATTTCTTCAGGATCGGAACTTCAGCAACAGGTGTTGGTTTTACACTCTTTTTCTTTGCTTGTTTGGCCACGGTAGTTGTCGTTATAGGGCCAATATAAAGTTTTCTGTTCTATCCGGATGTCATCACCATCAGCAGGAATGCAACAATGCCTCACAGGAGTTGTTTTAGATATGTAAGGGGCATAACAA
>JBBREG010000279.1:0-4391 GCA_038203125.1 Chitinophagales bacterium | reverse complement strand
GTAGTTACGGGGGGGCTTCCGGGATATACATATCAATGGTCACCTGTATCTGGAAATACAGCCGTTTTGACAAGTTTGCCTGCAGGTATTTACACAGTGACCGTAACAGATAATAATCAATGTACCGAAACACTCACGATTCCTTTATTCGATGAGCGATTTGGATGTTACAAAGCCATATCCATCATCACTCCAAATGATGATGGTAAAAATGATCAATTCATCATCTTCTGTGCGGAAAGTATCGATAATCATTTGTCCATTTTTAATAGACATGGCGGTCTGGTGTATGAAACAGATAATTATGTCAATAACTGGACGGGTCTTGATGGTGATGGAGATCCATTGCCGGATGGTGGTTATCATTGGATATTTGAATATACCGATGGAGGAGGAAGACAAGCAGCGCGCGGGACAGTTGTCGTATTACGAACAGCAGATTAATCAGATTTAATTTTATTATCAAAGAAGATTCATCAACTTATAAAGTTGTTATCATGAATAAAGGTTTATACACCATCGTTACCAGCGTCATACTTGTCATTCTGGCGCAATTGTCCGTCATCTCTTCTGTACATGCTCAGGAGCCAGGATATTTTAATCATCAATATATCCAGCCCATCCTGATCAATCCGGGTGCCACAGGTTTCCAGGGTAACCATCAGGTCATGGCAGCCTATAAGCACAAGTGGTCCAGTTTTCCCGGAGCCCCGCGCACATTTACAGCTTTATACCATGGGTCGTTTGCAGATAAAGTGGGTTTAGGGGTTCAGTTGATGTCAGACAAGATTGGCGTAAATCAGTTATTCCATGGGCAATTAAATTATTCATACCGTTTTAAATTTGATAATGCGGTTATTGGTGTAGGACTCTCCACAGGAATCCAAAACTATAAGGTTACAGATATTGCAGATGATCCATTCCTTGATCTTACGGATGAATTGCTGAATGAAGGCATAGACGGTTTTATGTTATTTGATGGATCTGCGGGGATATATGGAGAGATTAATGAAAAGCTCATTTTTGGTGTTTCCTTTCCAAATGTGGTAAAACAGCGTATTGCTGAAATATCCGGTGAAGTGAATCTGAAAGATTTACGAACATTCCCATATGCTATCCTTCTTGGGTATCGCTATAATGTAAAAAATTACAATTTCCAGGTCGAACCTTCCATTACAGTGAAGGATCTTCGATATAGCCCTTTCCTGGTAGACCTCAATGTCAAGTTCTCCTTCCTCGAAGAACAATTGATTGGGGGTATCGGTTATACACTGGGTGACAACAGCAGGGCATCCCTGTTACTAGGTACCCGAGTTGATAATCTGAAGTTCTATTACTCCTACGATGTGAGTCTTGGTGATTTCCAGCAACACAATAATGGATCACATGAGCTTTCGCTGGTTTTTACGCTACCTGAACGGGCGGCAGTGACACCACAATAGGAGCTTTTTCGATTTTCAATCTCAAAAAAGGCTAATCTGATCGTAGTATGCGATCATTTATCTCTTCTTTCTTAGGGGGTTATGTAATTATATCTATTCCACTTTGGGATAGACGAAATATCAATTGGCAAAAAAGTATTCTGTGTATCTGCCTATAAACCAGAAGAAGACCTATATAAATAAACAGTAATTCAAGAAAATAATAATGGATTAGGAATTCTCGCCATTTGTAATCACCTGACCTATACATTTATAAGCATTCATTAAAGTCTTAATGTAATAATTACCAACTTCAGACAATCGGGGTGAAAATCATTCATATATCTTTGTAACGTATTGAAAGTGGAGGAATGCTTTTGGCATGCTTTTAGCTTTTGATAAGAACCTTGGGGAGATTGATAAGACTAATTATCATCCCGAACCAGCCTGATAGAATGAAAGACCGATACACTCTGGCTCTGAGAGTGATATCTGTGTCTCACCCAATCTGTTTCCGCTGCCTTCGTGATTAACGTTGTTCTATCTATGGCTCTGAGTTCTACATTCAGTTCATTACCTATTTCTATTTAACCGATTCAACGTAATCCAAAACTTAATCTCATGAAAAGGACATTTTCTTTTTTTTCTAAAAGGAATGCACTTTTATGTTTTTTGCTGACAGGGCTTTTCTTTCTGTTGGGAAATAACATACAGGCGCAGGAACGAGCCAGAGACAATACCAATCCGCACATTGCGATTGCTAATGACTTTGGCGTTACAGCTTACCCTCTGGGTACATTCAATCGCGAAGAGGCTATTGTTGTACTGGAAGGTATTTTAACACCTATCAAACCTCTGATAGGCCATGGAGCCAGCTCAGCTCAGATACGCAAATACAATTATGTAAATGCTGTGCTGACAGATGTGCAGGGGTATTCAATTGCCGTAGAAATCTCATTGTTGACGAGATTAAAAGAAACCAGAGCAGGTGCTAAAGTTGGCGGTTCGAATACAACTGTAGGAAACCTTCCCGATACGCAATTTGCTAATCTCTACAACGAGGTAGTCAATGAGCTCCAATAATCTCTCACAAACCAATTCTACACAAATTCTAAACTCATGAACAGAATAAAATTTACAAAATTCAGCTTATTGACTTTTGTGTTTTCGTGTTGTCTCACATTCGTAATGAGTGCGCAGACAACCGTGACATTTTCGTCAGCTGTCGGTAACGTACCGATACCAGATGGGAGTTACAATGGAACGTTAGCCTCTATGGCTCAGAAGTCCGTTGTTGTTTCCGGTTTACCAGCGGGTTCGCTGATCACTAATATCCGTGTTATGGCCGATTTCGAGCATACATGGGTAGGAGATGTTGTTATTAAATTACAGCAACCGGCAGCTGGTCCTATTTTCGGCGTTATGAGCCGTCCAGGCTTCATTGAATCTGCTGATAATAATGCAGGTGGATGTTGTGGTTCAAGTGCAGACGTGCTTCCTGCAAATGGATTAATTCCATTTGATGACGCCGCTGTACCAACATCAGAACAGATGGGAACGGTCAGCAATCCTGTCAACATGACGCCACTTAAACCCAGCAAAGGGATCATTTCATCACCGTATACAACATTCGCCTCACTTGCAGCTTCATTTGTTGATGCTGCTGCTGCTAATGGTACATGGATCTTAGGTATCGGAGATGGTTTCTCAGGAGATGCAGGGCAGTTAACTGCATTTACATTGGAAATCACCTATTCAGCTCCTCCAGTACCTTGTGAGCTTGAGTGCCAAAGTGACATTTTTGTCAATCTGGATCCGGGAGCATGTAATGCAATTATTAATTTTTCTGATCCTGAACAATTGGGGGATTGTGTGTTTCAGGTACAGGTACCGGGAACAATTACACAAAACCTCAACACAACAACTATTGATGATGCATTAGACTGCTTTGCAGTTCCTACAAGTCAATGGCGTGCTTACGATCTGACTGCTATGGGTGTTGCGGGTTCATTTACCCTTCAGTCTGTAACTATGGGCGGTTTCTTCGCAGGCACAGCTCAGGTCTTTGCATATACATACACAGGTGTATTGCCATCTGCTACACTTAATATCGCGCAGATGACATTGGTGAGTCAGTCAAACGGTACAGCTATTCCTGGAATGGCTACCACTGTAGTCGATATGACAACTGACTTTACGTTCCCCGCAGGTAGCAAATTTGTCATTGAACAGCGTAAAATTGCTGGTGGCCCATTTGCCGTTGCTGGTAACTATGGCGGAGAAACCGCACCATCTTATTTAACATGTCCTACAGTAGGTATCACAACTCCAACTTCGTACGCGTCTTTTGGAGCAGGCTTCATTGCAGTTCTTCAGGTGCTGAATGGTCTGGTAACAGCTTCCGGTCCTGGTACGATTGTACAAACTTCAGGCTTGCCATCAGGCTCAACTTTTCCTATTGGTGTGACCACTCAGTGTTTCAATCTGGTTGACCCCGCCGATGGATCTATTGTGGATGATTGTTGCTACGATATTACGGTCGCTGAGTTTCCAAATCAGACTACGACACTTGCCTGTAACGATAATATACAGGTATCTGTCAATGCAGAGTGCGAAGCATTTATTACTACTGACATGATCCTTGAAGGAGGACCTTATGGCTGTTATGATGACTTTATCGTAGCTGTGCAAGGTTTCGGTTCAGGTAATGGTGGTGTATTAATCAATAGCGATGCTATTGGTCAGACATTAACTGTAACTGTTACTGATCCTACAACTGGCAATAGCTGCTGGGGTACAATTAGCGTGGAAGATAAAATTCCACCAGTCATCGAATGCCGTGATATTACTGTGATGTGTGGAGAAGATTTCCCTGATGTACCTGCTCCAGCAATCGATGGATATCAAACGATCCTTTACACAGGATTAAATGATCTTCTCGAGTTTCCTGCAGTCCTTGAATATGAATTT
>JBBREG010000278.1:0-4439 GCA_038203125.1 Chitinophagales bacterium | reverse complement strand
GCTTAACCACTCAACCAATAAAGTTTCCTTGTCGAGCTTGTAGAACTTAGCAAATTTCAAAACCTGTTCTTTTGTCGGCTTGCGTTCGTTGCGTTCAAATTTGCTAATGATAGCTTGGTCAATATCGAGTTCGGCTGCAACCTGTCGCAGGAACAAACCTTTCTCTTCTCTTGCTATTCGTATTAGGTCACCAACGTTACTCATAAGACAATATGTGTTTTGACAAATATCGTCAAATGTAATACTTATTTTGGGAATGTCACTCGGTGCGGTGGGAAAATTTTAGCTCTTTTGGTTTTGCGAAGCGTTGGCTTGTGTGTCGGGCAAAACCAAATGTGCTAAAATGTGAGGCTGGCTTTTCTTGTCGATGTCTGTCGGTTTGCAGGGTCGCTTTACAATGAGGCATAACGGTCAGGGACACCCGCCGTCTTCTACTAATACCAGACGAGATCCCGAATGATTAAAGTTAAGCTTTTCTGATTAGCCTGTAATACTGAGGATGGCGGGTGTCCCATGTTATCGCAGGGCCTGATAATGAAAGTCAACGATAAGTCCAGAAGCATTGCATCCCACCAAATCTTGTTTTTTACTGGCCTTCGTTTAGCTTTTAAATATCACGGAGGCTTTCCTGTTTCCTTTCTGAGTTTAGGATGAGCGTTTGGATGTCTGGATGGTAGGTCGCTATGGCAGGTTCGGTTTGCTTTTTCTTATAAAGGTCAGTAAAAAGAATCTTCGATCTGGCTCGGCGATAACTTGTTTATTGACGCATGTTTATTTCATGTAATTGTCTCCCTGGTCAGATTGTCGAATGTTCGTTTCGTCAATCCGACCGCTGAGTATGTCTTCAATTGGACTTGATATCTTGTTCAAACTCCGCTCACTCACATGCGTATAAATCATGGTCGTCTTTGGACTACTATGCCCTAACAAAACCTGAATATATCGCAAATCTGTGCCTTTTTCTAACAAATGTGTTGCATAGCTGTGTCGCAGCGTGTGCAATGTGGCAGGTTTTCGGATCCCTGCCCTGACTAACGCTGATTTCAACACCATCTGGGCGCTCCTGGAGGAATACGCCCCTCCATTCTGCCCGTTAAAAAGATAGTCCACAGGTCGGTATGCCCTATAATAATTCCTTGCCATCTCCAGCAACCCATCACCAATAGGTACCATCCGATCTTTCAACCCTTTTCCTTCCCTTACAAAAATTAATTTACGCTGACTATCAATATCCCCTAGTTTAAGGCCAATCAATTCACCAATCCGGAGACCTGTGCCATACAAAAGACTCAACAGAAAACGATGCTTGAGATTGGCTATAGAAGCTAATATGTCACGCACCTCCTTTTGCGAAAGCACAACAGGTAGTTTCTGTCTTCGTATAGGTCTTTCAATATCTTTTGTTTCCACAGCATTCCCCAATACCTGCAATGCCATCCTCACAGCATTGATCCACTGATTTTGATGTGAAAAGGAAGACTTCTTCTCTTTCACTAAATAATGATTGTATTCTTCAATGTCTCCTCGAGTCAGCTTGATTATATCCATGCAATCAGAATTTCGACAATATACTTCCAGCAAATTGATATAGTTTTTGATGGTAGCGGAAGCATACCGCCGCTGCTCCATATACATTTTTACCTGCATGAGTTGCTCCCGTACGATTGGGGTCAATTCTGTCAATATCTTTTGAGGTTTGATTTTAGGTGGAGAATACTCCACATCACGTTTGGGATATGTCAAATTCCTGATATCCACCCAGATTACTCCCCGGCAATGATTGAGCAACTGTCTTATATTCTCACGTGTAGGTAATATATAGAAGCAGTCACGCGTCTGCGACCAGATAATTCCATTCAGTTTTTTAAGATGTGCACTGATTTGAACGTCATGCTCAAAATGAAGTGCGATCTGCTCAGCACCCCTATGCTGTATCAATTCCGCATGAATACAAGGTTTCGTTTCTTTTTTTTCCATACCGGTGAAGGTTGTATATCGGAAAATAAAGGATTTTTAAGTGAAATTCAAATCTGCATATGATTATATGTGCTAAAAATTTCAACTCCTGCTTTACACCTTACTATCTGCAGGTACTCATAAACGTAAAAACCGGTTTACTTACGTAAGTAAACGTAAAACAAACGACTAATTCACATTTGACACCGCATCTTCACCACGTCCTTTCATCGAGGAAAGGCATGACTTTACTGTTTCACAATCAAATTTTATTTCACCATGTTTTCAACAGTTGACAACCGAGTACAGCTTATCGGATTTCTCGGACAGGAAATCGAAGTCCGCGAATACGCCGAAGGCAAGAAGATGGCCCGAATGTCGATGGCCACACACGAATTCCACAAATCAGAAGATGGGAAAAAAGAAACTATCACTACCTGGCATAATCTCCTCGCCTGGGGCAAAACTGCGGAAGTGATGGCCAAGATCTTTACCAAAGGTCAGCGCCTCTATATTGAAGGAAAACTCAGCTACCGCGAATATACCACTGCCGACAATCTCAAAAAAAATAGTACAGAGATCGTGGTGTCCGATTTTAAGAAGCTGGAACCAGCTGATAAAAAATAGCGGGGAGCCAGGAGCTAGGAGCGTGCGCGTGGATCATGTTCTTGGAATTTGGGCGTGGCCTTAGCGAAAGGAACGATGGAATGAGACGGTCAAAAGCAGGTGCTTTAGGTCTTTACTTTTTGCACCTGCATTTATTAATTCACAAACATTCAACTAGTTAACAAAAAGTGGATTATAGGGACAAGCAATATCTTTTTCGATTTGAGACTTTAGAAATCCGGGAAGAGGCCATTCGGATTGCTATGATATTATTCGATATAGCAGACCTAATGGAACAAAAATAATTATGGCGTTTTGCTGATCAGATTCGCGGCGTCGGAATGAGCATTCCAAATAATATTTCAGATAGTACAGGTTCCGATATGGTAAAAGATCAGCAAAATTGTCTTCGAAGCTGCCAATATCCTGGTAATGCTACAATTGAAAAATCTCATAACATCAGAATTAAAAATAGATACTTACATCAGATTGAGTATACTTTCAAAACGGATACAGCATTATTCTAATTCCCTGAAACCAAAAATTAAATCATGATCCACGACCTCACATTGCATATTACTCTTTGCTACTTGCTCACCCGCAACATTTCTAAATAAATGGCAGGATCTCCGATGCACTTCGGCATGCTACACGCCCCACGCCCCACGCTCCATGCCCCACGCCCCATGCACCACGCTTACGTCTTCCCATTCCTCGCACGATTCTCCTGCGCCGGCACCTTCGGATGTATCGGCCCCTTCGCAGTAATCGACTTCATCACCTCCTCAATCGCACGCTGGATCTGCGGATCAATACCTTTCGCCAGCAACGTAGGATCTTCAATAACAGGAATATCAGGATCTACACCATGACCTTCAGCAAACCACGTCCCATCCGGATTGTACATACGGAATGTAGGAGCAGTTACCACTCCACCATCAATCAACGATGGCATACCTGTCAGACCAATCAGTCCACCCCACGTACGGCCACCAATCAACGGACCCAAACCCGCTTTGCGAAAGTAATCGGGGAACGCATCCCCACCCGATCCGGACCATCCATTGATCAGCATCGCCATCGAACCAAAATGTGCAACAGGAGGCCACTGCCAGTTTTGCCCATCACGGACATCCCAATACGCCAATGGTTTACGATTCAATAGTTCGATAAAACGGTCAGGGATCTGTCCGCCATTATTAAAACGCTCATCAATGATGAGACCTTCTTTATTCCACTGACCATAAAACTGGCGCACCAATTCATTCTGTCCTTCGACACCTGTATCAGGTACATAGATGTATCCAATTTTTCCACCAGATGCTTCATCTACTTTCTTTCTGTTCTCCTCAATCCATGCCAGATTACGCAGACGTGTTTCGGTACTCATTGTTTTGACAACAACGGTACGCGCACCATTCCATCCGGGTTTGGTATTTACGGTCAGTTCAACGGTTTTATTAGAGAGACCTTCAAAGGCGGCAAACGGATCCGGATATTCATTCAGCGCGATGCCATTGACGGCAAGGATATAATCACCTGCACCAACATTAATACCGGGTTCATCCAGCGGACTGCGTACTTCATTATCCCAGGCAGCACCGCGGATTACTTTGGAAACTTCGATCTTCCGAAACGCCGGGGTTTTTGAATAAAATCATGCAGAAACTCACCCGGGGTTTTTGAATTCCGCCCTCACGTATTTCCGCTTCGCTGAATAAGTGGTCCCTGCGTTCTCCAGTCTCTTGTTTCTGCGAAACTTCGATCTTCCGAAACGCCGGGGTTTTTGAATAAAATCATACAGAAACTTACCCGGGGTTTTTGAATTCCGCCCTCACGTATTTCCGCTTCGCTGAATAAGTGGTCCCTGCGTTCTC
>JBBREG010000277.1:0-4499 GCA_038203125.1 Chitinophagales bacterium | reverse complement strand
ACTGAGCGGAGTCGAAGTGCCCGACAGTATAATTTTTGCACTCCTCCATTTTCAACAGTATCGTTTCGACTCCGCTCAACGACCGTCACGTATCGTTTCGACTGCGCTCAACGACCGTTGAAAAATTCCGGTCACTGAGCGGAGTCGAAGTGCCCGACAGTATAATTTTTGCACTCCTCCATCTTCAACAGTATCGTTTCGACTCCGCTCAACGACCGTTACGTATCGTTCCGACTCCGGTGAACGACCGTTGAAATATTTCGGTCACTGAGCGGAGTCGAAGTGCCCGACGAATGGGAGAACCTATGCCAGGTACTTCCTCCCTGCTAAAATAAACGCACTCATCTCCTCCGTAGTGCCAATGCTGACGCGTGTCCAGCCGGGATAATAATCATAGCTGCGTATGAAAATATTATCCTGCGCAAATGCTTTCACCGGATCCATGGAGAACTTATCATTTTTGAAAAAGATAAAATTCGCTGCAGAAGGAAGGTGATCAACACCCCACATCGTGAATGCTTTTGATGTCATCTCGCGACCTTCAATAATTTTTGTGCGGCTGAAGTTTTCGAAAACTTTGTCGTCCATACAAGCCATGGCGGCGGCTGCTCCAGCATTTGATAATGTGATCGAACGTCCGGTGTGAAGTTCTGTCATGCCTTTGATTACTTCTGGTTGAGCCAATGCATATCCAATCCGCATCCCTGCGAGACCAAATACTTTTGAAAATGTACGAGCCACGATCAGCTTAGGTAATTCCTGGATCAGGTGCGACATACTGGACTTGTGGCCATTCGGACTCAATTCGATATAAGCTTCATCGATGTACACCGGGTATTTTGCTGCATGAGATTTACAGAAGTCCTGTAGGACAGGGTAAGGGATCTCGACACCAGTTGGGTTATTTGGATTGCAAACAAAAATCAATTTTGTATCACCTGAAGTTTTACTACTCAACGCTTCAAGATCATATTGATGATCAGCTGTCAGCGGCGTGCGATCCCATTTGCAACCTAAAGTTTCCGAATAAGCCATGAGGAAATCAAAAGTTGGATGACACGCCAGCATTTCACCACCATGCAAACCAAAATATAATCCCGCCAGCCCCAGCAACTCTGTTGACCCTGCAGTAATCATCACATGATCAGGAGTCAAATTCTCACGTGCTGCAATCTTTGCTTTTAAATCTGAAATAAACTGCCTTGGATAGCGGTTAGCTTCCGAAAGACTTTCGATGATCGCTTTTTTGGCTGACTCACTCGGGCCATACGCATTTTCATTCAGGCCGAGACGGATCGCCCCATCGGAATTATATTGTTTCTGCGAATAATATTTTGAAGTTTGCAAAAAAGGATCATACCATCCGGTAATCGGTAATATTGCTGCAGCCATTGCGCTTTTTTGCAGCCATTGTCTTCTGGATAAAGTCGTCATGTGCAGAGTTTTTTACTTGGTGGAAATTATTCAATTAGGATGATTTTTCATTAGAGCGTGTGTTGAGAAAGTTTAGACTGGTTACTTTCAGTAACCATAGTTTAGAGAGTTTAGAGATAAATAATTTTTCTAAACTTTCTAAGCTGATGGCTTTCGAAGAAAGCAATGCTCAACTTTCTCAACACAGTCTCAAAGTAAGAAACTGTCGATTCAGTTTCACCAGTTTACATCCACAACAGGCTGTGTTTTGTAAATTTATGGCAAATTATAGCAAAATGGACTTCCCATCTCCCGTACCTGTCAAAGAAATAGCTTCCTGGGTCGATGCCCGGGTAGTGGGTGATCAGGAGCTCTACATTAAGGGTATTAACGAAATCCATAAAGTGCAGACGTGGGACATCACCTTCGTAGATCATCCAAAGTATTACGATGCATCCTTACGTTCTGCGGCAAGTGCGATCATCGTTCCTGTTGAAATGGAATGCCCTCCGGGTAAAGTATTGCTTGTAGTGGACAATCCTTTTCTTGCTTATGAGACCATTGTCAACCGTTTTCGTCCCATTGTTGCATTAAATACAGAAGGGATAGAAAATTATGAAGTAGATGAAACTGCGATCATCGAACCCGGCGCTATCATCGGTCAGAATGTGCGGATTGGAAAACATTGTCATATCCATGCAGGTGCGATCATTCGGCCCTACAGTTATCTGGGAGATCGTGTCGTGATTCATTCGGGGGCGATCATCGGTGCACAGGCATTTTATTTTAAAAAATGGCCCGAAGGGTATCAGGCATGGACCGGTTGTGGACGTGTCATCATTGAAGATGATGTATGGATTGGTGCGAACTCCACCATAGCACAGGGAGTGAGTGGGGATACGATCATCGGTGCCGGCTCAAAAATCGATTGTCAGGTCATGATCGCACACGGAGTTGTCATTGGAAAAAATTGTCTGATTGCAGCGCAAGTAGGAATTGCCGGTAAAACGATTATCGGAGATGACTGTACCATATATGGACAAGTCGGTATCAAACAAAATGTGCGTATTGGCAATAAGACAGTAATCTATGCGCAATCAGGAGTCAATAAAGACCTGGAAGGAGGTCATGCCTATTTTGGTTTCCCCATTGAAAAATTAAAAACCAAGCTGAAGGAATATGTTGCCTTAAAAAACCTTGCTGCAGAGTACATGAAGCAAAAGATAAAAGATAAAAGATGAAAGATAGATAAGAGATAAAAGATGAGATAAAAAACTAAACGATAGGTAATTGTGTATCAGACCCTGCCATCCCTGCCACCGCCCTGCCAACGCCCTACCTAATTTTTTTTCCACTTGATGTTACATCCCCCACTTGGATATTGTTTTTCCGTAACCGGCTCGCCTTCCAATATGGCATCGAGTGCACCACGCAAATCTTTTCCGGTCAAGGGCGTTCCACTCTTAGGTCTTGAATCATCCAACCGGCCGCGATACGTAAGTTTGAGATCACCATCGAATACATAAAAGTCAGGCGTACACGCTGCATCAAAAGATTTAGCGACATTCTGACTTTCATCAAAGAGATACGGAAACGGATATCCTAATTTTTCCGCCACCTCTTTCATCTTTTCAGGCCCATCGTCCGGATATTTCACCGCATCATTCGAACTGATGGCAACAAAGGACACACCCTTTTTTATATAGTCATTTGCCACTCTCACCAGTTCATCATTCACATGAATTACATATGGACAATGATTACAAATGAACATCACCACAGTTGCCTGATCAGATGCCAGTTCTTCTAATCGTATATTTTTCCCCGATACCGTATCCGGCAATTCAAATGGCGGCGCCATACTGCCAAGAGATAACATGTTAGATTCTGTATAAGCCATAAAGAATTACGAATTTCGATGTAAGAATTTTTGATATTAGATTGTTAGATTCCAGACGCCAGACTCGTGATGCGGGTATACACTCTAAACTCCCTACTATCCCTGCCACGCCCTGCCACGCCCTGCAATCCCTGCCACGTCCTGCAATTCCTACCATTCCCCTGCAACTGCTCTGCAATCCCTGCAATCCCCCTGCAATCCCCCTGCAACCGCCCTGCCACTCCCTGCCACGTCCTGCAATTCCTACCATTCCCCTACAACTGCCCAGCAACGCCCAGCAACTGCCCAGCAATTCCTACCATTCCCCTACAACTGCCCAGCAACTGCCCAGCAACTGCCCTGCCTAGTGTATACACTGCTCATCAATCCCCAACACATACTTCTTCACCACATCAATTGACACTGCCGTCTCACTGCCAAGAAATCCTTTGATCATTTCATTCTTCAATGATTTCCTTGCAAGTGCTGTCAGCTCTTTTGAAACCGGCATATACGACCAGTGCCATCGCTCTTCTAAATAACCCGCGGGACGTCCGGCAGTATACGTCTGACAAAAACCATGTTCAGCTGCATTTGCTTTTAGCCAATTGTACATATTGAGCCCTTCACCTGCAGCAAACCAACTGTTATCAAAATTGTTGAGATCGATATCAGTGCCCCAGTGATGACGACTGGATCCTGGCATCGAACTATACCGTAAAATCTTTAATGCACGTTCCTTGTGATCTGGTGTTGTCTGCGCGAGATTCTCTCCTCCTTCTATCAGTTTTTCACCCGTCCACTTCGACTCCCAGATCCCTTTCTGATAGTTGAAATTACGTGTGGCAGACCGGATCTGCAGCCGGATACCATCTTTAAGTGCATGGTTATACATTTCACGAAACGCCTTGTACGTGTCCTTCCGCAGATACAAACCTTCCCGATCTGCATATTTGATATCCACGACTTCAAATGCAGGATGTTTGGCCGGATCGAAGTGACCCATGATATAGTCCGTCGTGAATATTTCTTTTTGTTCTGTTTTTACAGCAACCGTATCTTTTGGTTTAGGCACGGAGTCATTCTCCACCACAACAACCTGCTCTGAAGGTGGAGGAGTTGTATTACTGCATTGAAGCATTGTCAAAAAGAAGAGTATGGTGAATAAGATGTTCATTAATGTTGGATTATGTAAATGGAAACTCTT
>JBBREG010000276.1:0-4549 GCA_038203125.1 Chitinophagales bacterium | reverse complement strand
ATTGAACATCTCAGACAAATGTTTATTCACCTGGGGGGTCACATGCATACAGGGATTCACATTGCAGAGATGGAAGAAAAATCGGATCATGTGATCTTAAAAAATGATCTCTCGATTCCATTTGAATCAAAAAAAGTGATTATTTCTGTAAATGCCTTTGCTGCATCCCTGCTACCCGAATTGGATGTACATGGTGCACGAAATCATGTATTGGTCACATCTCCTATACCCGGACTTCCGTGGAAGGGCTGTTTTCATTTTGATAAAGGGTTTTATTACTTCCGGAATGTGGGTAACCGGATTCTCCTCGGCGGTGCCCGAAACAAAGATCCGGATCATGAAAACACCACTGCGTTTGGTGAAAATCCAATTATCGTGGAGGAACTCAAGCGTTTTTTATACGAGCATCTTGCGACACGGCATGTGGATACAATAGATTATCAATGGAGTGGCATTATGGCTTTTGGCGCAGAGAAAACTCCAATAGTTCGGGCTATAAGCCCGAGAATATACATCGGGCTACGCTGCTCCGGAATGGGAATTGCCCTGGCCAGCCTGATCGGGGAGGAATTGTCGGATCTTATTTTACAACAGCCAGCAGGACCGAAACGTTAACCTTCAGATGTTTGTAAAGGGTTCCTCCACATTCTTTCTCAGATTTTTGATGATGCTTTGTTTAGCATATGCGCCGGCGTTATTATTTGCGCAACGTCCGGGCATCGTGCGCGATACTTCGGGAGATAATATCATTATTGACCATTTTGGAAAACTCATTGAAGACCGCGAAGGAGTCGAACCGGTAAAATGGATTTCGCAGGGGTTACAGTTGCGGATTGACAGTACGAATATCTATGCGGATTCAGCAGTGATCTATTCAGAGGATCGGGTTTTTGCGTATGGGAATGTGGTCATCCAGCAGGGCGATTCGTTGCATGTGTTTACTGATACGTTGTACTATTTTCGTAATACAGATATTGCAAACCTCGTAGGCGAGGTGGTGCTCGAACAGGGTACGCGTCAATTGTGGACGACGGATCTTACCTATCATCTGGGGCAACGATTTGGTGAGTATCATCAGGGCGGGGTATTAATCGACAAGGAATTGCAGGTGTCTTCTAAAAGAGGTCTATATCACGCAGGAAGTGAAAAGGTGATCTTTAAGGATAGTGTCATTGTATTGCATCCCAAATTCGACCTGGCAGCCGATTCGATGACCTACATGGCGGGACAAAAGCGTGTATTGTTTACCGGTCCAACGAATATTTATACCAAGTCTGCAAAAATTTATTGTGAAGGAGGATATTATGATCTTCCAACAGAGACTGCAGAGTTTAATAAAAATGCACAGTATGCAGGGCAACAAAAAACAGCTACTGCCGATACCATCCGATACTTTTCTAAATTAGGTGAGGTGGTGATGTCAGGCAATGTCAATGTCACGGAAACAGACAGAACGATTACCGGAAATACATTACGTTATTTTGAAAAAACCGGAGAAACATGGATCACAGGAGATCCTGCTATTTATAAGGATAGCACAAGGTCCATCGTGGGCCCGGAAATCTTTTATAATGAAAAAACAAATCAACTCACGACGCGGGGGCCCAGCGAAATCAGTGATGGTGAGCAGCGAATCAAAATGGATGAATTCAAGTACAATGAGGCAACAGGTTTAAGTGAAGCTGTGGGAAATGTAGAGTGGAGGGATACCGTACGTAATCTGGGGATCCGTTCAGAACGTATGGAATATTCCAAATCTACTGGTTATGTTTTGGCATACGGAACCGGACGATCTATGTTCTTCACGGTGGTGGATGGAGATACCTTATATATTACGGCTGATACATTGAATATGTGGTCTGTCATGGATAGCACGATGATGGATAGTTTGGGTCATGCGGATACGATCCGGATGATTCGTGCCTATCATGATGTACGACTCCTGAAGTCAAATCTGCAAGGCCTTGCCGATTCTTTAGTTTATCATGGAAGAGACAGTATTTTTAATTTTTTTGGAGATCCGGTATTATGGTCGGATACGACACAGTTCAGTGCAGATACGATTTATATGCAGATGAAGAACAGCCAGGTGGATGAAATCATTCTGCAACGCAGAGCACTTATTCTTTCGGAGATATTGCAGACTTATTATGATCAAATTAAGGGGAAGACTATTGTCGCACATTTTGACAGCAGTGCCATAGAAGAAATGTTGATCACCGGCAATGCAGAATCCATTTACTATACAAGGGATGACAAGTCAGCATTCATTGGAGTGAATAAGACGATCTGTAGTAAAATGTTTTTCACGTTCAATCAGGGAGAAATTCACCTGTTGAAATATTATGGTGACAATACATCCAGCCTGCTGCCGATGGGCGAGGCTAATCATAATACGTTACGTCTTGAAGGATTCAATTGGCGATCTGAAGAACGACCTTACGATTTAAATGATTTGTATTAATGATAGGACGCATTGCAATTGTATTTCTTTTGATCATTGGCGTATGGCCATCTCATTTGGTTGGTCAGTCTGCAGTGTCCTCATCCATCCGGCATGCTGATTCATTATATACTGAAGGAGCCTTTACGGATGCATTGATTGAATATCAAAAATTATTATCGCATGGGATTACCGATCCCGATCTGTTATTCAATCTGGGTGCAGCAGCTTCTCAAACTAGTGACATAGCATCAGCGATTTACTACTTTGAGAGTGCATTGCGATATAAGTATCACGATAAAAAATTACATGCTGCTATTAAACATGAGCGAAATAGTATCGAAAACGGGGTAGTCCCGATCGAAAGTTTTTTTCTAAAAACGTGGATTTATAATTTTCTTACCATACTTCGACCTGTTCATTGGTCGCTCATTGGTTGTGTGATACTCCTGATGGCCTTAGCCAGATGGTGGCAACAGCAACATATTCTTAAAAATACTTTTTTCCTCTCGCGGTTGCCTGTTTTGTTTTATCTCGGAGCGGGTGTATTATTCTTATTTATTGCAGTAGTTAGCTATAAGGTAATCTACAGGGAAAATGAAGGTATTATTTTTAGTGAATGCGATGTCAGGGAAGCACCTACGACAGATAGTCCGCTCACACGTCAATTGCATGCCGGTGAAAAAGTAATTATACAGGATGAATTAACTGATTACTACAGGGTAGACCTGCTAAATCTTGATCAGGGCTGGATCCGGAAAGACTGTGTAAGAATAATTCAGCCAGGAATTGTCCAATAACTTATGAAGTTGGGTCGGGACTCATGATGATTGATCTGGCAAGATCAAAGGAAATCTGCAATTGTTCTTTCTCTGTTAAAAAGCTTGTATCGATTACTGTAGCATCTGCTGATTTATGAAGCGGCGAGTCAAGTCGAGTTGAGTCAATATGATCGCGTAATAAAAGGTTCGCTCTAACCTCATCTCGGGTAACTGCCACACCTTTGCTTTGCAGCTCGAGCCACCTGCGCTCAACACGGACTTCTGTATCGGCGACTAAAAAAAGTTTTAATTCTGCATTTGGAAAAACTACAGTGCCGATATCACGACCATCCATCACCAAACCTCTTTCTCCTCTCATGCGTCGCTGTTGTTGTACCATTGCTTTACGCACTGAAGACAATGTAGAGACCAT
Source organism: Chitinophagales bacterium (assembly GCA_038203125.1). Taxonomy (GTDB): domain Bacteria; phylum Bacteroidota; class Bacteroidia; order Chitinophagales; family Saprospiraceae; genus Opimibacter. Next base: position 912 of record JBBREG010000276.1, on the reverse strand, counting down.
GCTCACCAATTGACTTACAGCAGGTTCACGGATGGCATGTTCAACATTTTGATGATTCAGCCAGGTTACCTGGTGCTCATGTTCATAACCAAGGTGAATCGTTATTTCTTCCAGAGCATCGCTGACTGCTTCATTGTCGTGTACATTGATATGGTTACGGAGGAAATAGAGTGTCACGGCCCGGTACATGGCACCCGAGTCGATATGAAGGTAGTGCAGTCGTCTTGCCAACGCACTTGCCAGTGTGCTTTTGCCGCAGGATGAATATCCATCTATAGCAATAGTGATAATACGCTCTCCGTGTACCATGATGCAGTTACAAACGTACTTATTTTGGAATGAAACAAAAAAGCCTTGTATGACAAGATCATACAAGGCTCGGTCCGGTTAATGTTGGATCAGTGCGAATACCTGATCAATATTCATCTTCATTGAAGAGAAAGTCGTCTTTTCGCGGGTAATCTGGCCAGATGTCTTCGATGCTTTCAAAAAGCTCTCCTTCATCTTCCATTTCCTGGAGATTTTCGATCACCTCTAGAGGTGCGCCGGAGCGTATCGCGTAGTCGATTAATTCATCGCGTGTAGCAGGCCAGGGTGCTTCTTCGAGATGATGGGCCAATTCAAGTGTCCAATACATGAAACAGAGAGAGATTAAATGAAATAGTAATGATAATGCACAATGTAACGCCCCATTCCCTTATTCAGTTCCTGCGGCTGGTTTCACGCAAATGTATAAAAACTACACTTTTATCCAAGGATATTATTCCGGGCGCTTAAATGATAAGCATCGCATCACCATATGTGTAGAAGCGATACTTGTCCTTGATGGCTTTTTTGTAGGCATCCATGATCAGTTCATATCCCCCAAAAGCACACACCATGATCAATAAGCTTGATTTTGGAATATGTAAA
>JBBREG010000275.1:0-4556 GCA_038203125.1 Chitinophagales bacterium | reverse complement strand
TATGTTGATTATACCCTCCATTACGCGATCATTGAGCTTATTGGGGAATGGAATGACTGCATTTACAATGACATTATGACCCTCCGCCGTGAGATTACAGACCTGCTGCAGAATGAAGGAATTTCAAAATTTATCCTGATTGTTGAGAATGTCCTTAACTATCACGCGGGTGAAGACAATAGTTATTATGAAGAATGGTATGAAGAGGTCCGTGACAGGGAAGGCTGGATCGCCATTGTTAACCCGCTGCAACACGTAGAGCAGGAAATGGCCAAATACGGCCTATATGAGTATGTCCATCTCCTTAGCGGAGCCTATTGGCGGGCGAATAAGCCCCGCGCATTGCTCAAATGGGTCGAACAGCAGTTATCTTCGCCAAAAGTTCTTCCTCTTGGCTGATCCGATTGCACATAAGTCTGGTTTTGTTAACATCCTTGGCAACCCCAATATGGGCAAGTCTACCCTCCTCAATGCACTTGTGGGGGAACGGATGTCCATTATTACCTCCAAACCCCAGACAACCCGCCACAGACTGATTGGCATACTCAACAGCGATGACCTCCAGATCGTATTTTCGGACACGCCCGGTTACATTGAACAACCAGCCTACAAAATGCATCAGATGATGAATGCATACATCACGATGTCCTTTGATGATGCTGATGTCATTCTTTTCGTGACTGATCCACAAGAAGAACTTTCTGAACAAAATACACTGTTGAACCGGATAGCCTCTCATGCTTCTCCCGTCATTGGGATCATTAATAAAATTGATCTGGCTACAGAGGAAGTCCTTGAAAAACGAAGATCTGAACTAGCTGGCTTACTACCAGGCCGAAAAATCCATGCGATATCTGCATTAAAAAATATTGGCGTATTGGATTTGATGGCAGAAATTATGCAGTTACTTCCGGAAGGACCGCCGTTTTATCCAAAGGATCAGTTAACGGACCGACCTGAGCGATTTTTTGTGAGTGAAATTATCCGTGAAAAAATTCTTGAATTGTATCACGATGAAATTCCATACACCTGCGAAGTGGGTGTGGATTCATTTTCAGAAGGCGACAGCAATAGTGGTCCAATCACTCGTATATCAGCCATCATTTATACAATGGATGATCGCAAAAAATCGATTCTTCTCGGTAAAGGTGGTTCAGCCATAAAACAATTGGGTATGGATGCCCGGGCGGAAATTGAATCTTTCCTCAACAAGCGTGTATTTCTCGAGTTAGTCGTAAAGGTCCGTGAAAACTGGCGCAATGATGACAGCTCCTTAAAATCTTTTGGTTACCAGAATTAATCGTATGTCAAATATTGTAGCGATCGTAGGGCGACCTAACGTAGGCAAATCAACATTATTTAACCGGATGGTAGGTCAACGTCAGGCCATTACTGACAATATCAGCGGTGTCACACGGGACCGTCAATATGGATCCGGTTTTTGGAATGGAAAAACATTCACGGTTATTGATACGGGTGGTTTTGTCCAGCACTCAAGTGATCTCTTCGAAGCCGCCATACGTGAACAGGTACAGATTGCGATTGAAGAAGCTCTAGTGATCATTTTTATGGTTGACGTTACGACGGGCATTACAGATCTCGATGCTGAAGTTGCAGAGATGCTACGCAAGTCTAATAAAAAAGTGATTCTGGCGGTCAACAAAGTTGACAATCATGAACGTCAAATGTTGGCGAATGAATTTTGGGCATTGGGCTTCGAAAGCACACATTTTGTCTCGTCCATTTCGGGAAGTGGCACGGGTGAAATATTGGACGAAATGGCTGTGGAACTTTCAGGAGATGAAGAAGAGAAACCTGACATTCCTAAAATTGCAGTGATCGGCAGACCTAACGTAGGAAAGTCTTCTTTCATCAATGCGTTAATGGGTGAAAATCGCAATATCGTCACAGAGATAGCCGGTACGACTCGTGATTCTAATGAGACGAGATATAATAAATTTGGAAAAGACTTCCTAATCATTGATACTGCAGGCATGCGTAAGAAAAGCCAGGTGGAAGAAAACCTGGAATTCTACAGTGTCATCCGGACTGTCAAAGCCATTGAAGAATCTCATGTGTGTATCCTGATGATCGATGCCACCACAGGTATTGAAAGCCAGGATTTAAGTATTCTTCAAATCGTACTGCGTCGCAATAAAGGCATCATGATCCTGGTCAATAAATGGGATCTTATGACCAAAGAGACGAACACAGCCCGTGACGTTGAAGCTCAGATCCGTCAAAAGATGGCACCCTTTACAGATGTGCCCATTCTATTTGTATCCGTCTACGAAAAACAACGGATATTTAAAGCAATCGAAATTGCATTGCAGGTAGCGGAAAATAGATCCCGAAAAATAACTACCTCCGTACTCAATGAAATGATTGAAGGAGCAGTCCAAAAACAAACACCTCCAAGTTTTCGTGGTCACCTGATCAAAATTAAATACGGAACTCAATTACCACTTCCCTACCCTGCCTTTGCTTTATTCTGTAACTATCCGGAAGAGGTCAAAGATAACTATCGAAATTTTCTAGAAAACCAGATGCGGGAGGCATTCGAATTTACAGGTTCACCTATCCGGATTTATTTTAGGCAGAAATAATAGTTTCACACCCTATGATTACACAGCAAACCGGGATTGAAGGGCTCTTGGTGATCGAGCCTTCTGTCTTTGAAGATGAACGAGGATATTTTTTTGAATTATACAATGCCTCGAGGTATGAACTTCCGGATGCTCATCCCTTTGTACAGGATAATGAAGCAAAATCCAATAAGGGCGTATTACGTGGTCTTCACTTTCAAAAAGGATTTCATGCACAGGGCAAACTCGTAAGAGTTGTCACAGGATCAGTGTATGATATTGCAGTGGATATCAGGCCAGATTCAGCTACCTATGGATCATGGTATGGCATCGTGCTGTCAGGTACTAATAAAAAACAATTCTGGGTGCCCCGCGGATTTGCACATGGATATCTCGTCCTCGAAGACAACACGATCTTTAGTTATAAATGTGATAATTATTATCACAAAGAAGCTGAAGGCGGTATCCGGTATAATGATCCGGAATTATCCATATCGTGGCCTGCCCTTGATGTCCCGTTTGTAGTCTCTGAAAAAGACCTGGCGCTCGGATCACTTTCACAACATACAACATGATATCAGTCATCATCAGCGGTGCAGGTGGACAATTGGGTAAAGCTTTTACGGAAAGAATGAGATTCCAGGAAGGTTTTTCTGTTTTTTCATTTGATCATCACCAACTCGACATTGCGGATCTCGATAAAATTCATCGCACACTTGCTTCCCTTCCGAAAGTAAAATACTGGATCAATTGTGCTGCTTATACAAAAGTGGATGATGCAGAGACGCATGAAAAAGAAGCTACCCTCTACAATGCCCTCGCACCAGGGTACCTGGCGCGTGCCTGCTGGGAAGCGGGTGTACATTTGTTTCATTTTTCTTCCGATTATGTGTATGACAATGGCCTGAAACGTCCGCTTTCAGAAGAGGACCCTGCGGAGCCAAAAAGCATCTACGCAAAAACAAAACTGGAAGGAGAACAACAAGTAATCTATTCAGGTGCAAGTCATTCCATCATCCGAACCTCCTGGGTATATGGTCCTGGTGGAAATAATTTTGTCAATACCATGTTACGTCTGGGCAAAATCAAAGATGAAATTCAGGTCGTTGGTGATCAGACTGGTGCTCCTACATTTACACATGATATCACAGATGTCGTCAAAGAAATGATTACGCTTCACGCCGAAGAGCAGGGACATAAATTACAGGGTGTTTTCAATTTTGCTAACGGCGGTGAGGTAACCTGGGATAATTTTTCGCGGACTATTTTTAAACACACTTCACTTCATTGTAAAGTGAATACGATCACCTCTGTACAATTTGGTGCGAAAGCGCCACGACCGGCGTATAGTGTATTAAACTGTGATAAAATTTCTTCATTACTTTCTTTCCAGATTCCCCATTGGGAAGATGCATTGCAGCAATATTTACGATTGATCTAAATTTTACAGCCTTTCATCATCTATACAAACCGGCCTGCACAGTATCCGGAAAACACCGCCGAAGCTCACATTCATGTCATTATAATAGAACCTGACATCGACACGCCTTATTGAATTGATGAATGGGTCTTTGAGGGCGATCCTTTGCTTACACCTGTCAGACGAAGGTATATGGAAAGGAAAACAAAGGTGGCAGCGGAATCCTGCATGTGTCTCGTGAAGGAGATATAAAGGTGGCCTATCATGATATTATTCTCGGCCTGAATATTACCAGGTATCCATCTAACAACTAGTTATAATAATCTAAATATCAATTCTTTATAAGTCAATTTCGATTTATTCATGCCTATGTAAATCCATCCTGTGCTCCCGAAAAGGCAGCGGCATTTCGTAATTTGAGTCTTTCATATGTCAAAGCGGCCAACAAACGCACCCCTGAGGTCGTTTTTCTCTATATTTAGCAATAGAAATGATCAGGTCTTTACTTCTCATATCTCTCTTCATCGTTTTTTCAGGTGCCATGCTCATGG
>JBBREG010000274.1:0-4576 GCA_038203125.1 Chitinophagales bacterium | reverse complement strand
TGGACCCAGGCATTGTATTTACGCGCGATCGGAATTATTTTTTTGAAATCATCATACGCACCAGTATTCAGATCTCCTGCCTGTAATAATACCAGTGTTGGCAACCCTGAATCTTTCGCCATCGCTGATGCAAAATCATCCACATCGATGCAGCCAGATGCATCTGTCCTTACCTGCGTCATGATATTGGTACCAAAACCAAGCATACGAAGCGCTCGGTTGACCGTTACATGTTTCTGATCACTGCAGATGACCCTGATGGAAGGGGAGCCATAGAATCCTTGTGTTTCAATATCCCATCCGGCTTCATGAAATAAATGATTTCTCGCTGCACTGAGGCATGTGAAATGCGCCATCTGACAACCGGTGACAAATGCAAAACTTGCATCGGGGGGAAGATGTAAAATTTGTTTCAGCCACTTGCCTGCAATTTCTTCAGCGATACTGGCAGCAGGAGCAACAGTAAACATGCCACTGTTTTGATTCCACGCAGATGTGAGCCAATCAGCTCCAAGTGCTGAAGGATGCGTACCACCGATAACCCATGAAAAAAAACGACCGGACTGATTTCGCATGAGCCCCGGAGCCGCGGCTTTTGCTATATCACTAATGACGTCATCCGGAGGAGTACCCTCAATAGGTAATTCCTGTTCCCAGTCCGTAATTAATTCTTCGTAACTTTTTGTGACACCCGCTGCACCTGTATCCAAATGCTCCAGAAAATCATTGGCGAGCTGATGTGCCCGCTGCAATGATGCATTATATTTTCCAAATTCTTCAGCCATGAATGATGCTCCGGGTTTTACAGCGCCAATAATACTCAAAATAATAGCAGACCGTGTTCATTCGAATCAATATGATTTTTAGATATATGTAGTGGCTACTTCTTTCAATACTCAGGGCTATTCTAAATGGTAAACGTGTATTCCGAATTCATAAAAAAAGCGGACTTTTAAGGTTATGGAAATTATGTCCATCGGCATCGGCGCACTCCTGGGTATCATCCTATCGTACTTCATATTTTCCCTGATTTCAAAAGGGAAAAATGTACCACGAACAGAACACGATGCTTTGCAAAATAAGTGGAACGAATCCATCACCAATCTGAAACTGTCGGAAGAACGCCTGAGATCACAGCAGGAATCTGCAGTATCCCTTCAACAAAAAATGGATGCCCGTGAGTCAGAACTGTCCGGATTATTGAGCAGAACTGCCTCCCTCGAAACACATCTTAAAAACTACGACGAACGTATTAGAGAATTTTCCAATGCGCTCCAGGAAGAACGAAAAACAAATCAGGCTCAACAAACCGAAATCAATAAACACCTTCAGGCACTGGCTCAAATTTCTGAAAATAACAGATCACTCCAGGAGAAACTGGAAATGCAAAAAGATGAAATTGTCCAGATCCAGAAAACATCTCACCTGCAATTTGAAAAAATAGCCCAACAAATCTTCGAAGAGAAATCCGGAAAATTTACGGAAACCAATAAATCCAATATTGAGGCTATCCTCAGGCCCCTCAGCGAAAACATCGAGAAATTTAAAAAGAAGGTAGAAGAGACCTACGATAAAGAATCGAAAGAACGATTTTCTCTTGGTGAAAAAGTAAAAGACCTTATAGAGAATACAAGTAAGGTGAGCCAGGAAGCAAATAACCTTGCTACCGCACTAAAAGGTCATACCAAGAAACAAGGTGATTGGGGTGAGACAATCCTGGAACGAATTCTTGAAATGTCCGGACTCGAAAAAGGAAGAGAGTATTTCGTGCAGGAAAACCTGAAGGATGAAGAAGGAAAAAATGTCCGCCCGGATGTGATTGTCAGACTTCCGGACAATCGCAACATCATCCTGGATTCAAAAGTATCTATGAATGCCTATCTGCGATATTCTGAAAGTGATTCAAAAGAAGAACAGGAAATCTTCCAGGTACAACATTTGAATTCAATCTATACTCACATAGATCAGCTAAGCCAAAAGAAATATCATGAGTTGGTGGACTCACTCGACTATGTTGGTATGTTCGTTCCCATTGAGCCTGCCTATATCCTGGCTGTTCAATCGGATCCTAATTTGTGGTCATCCGCCTATTCAAAAAAGATCGTGCTCATCAGCCCAACGACTTTAATCGTGACACTCAAGGTGGTGGCGGATCTGTGGAAGGTAGAACAACAGAATAAAAACGCAAAACAAATCGCCGTACAGGGAACCAAATTGTACGAGAAATTTGTCGGCTTCCTTGAATCTATTGAGGATGTCGGCAAACAAATCAACCGATCCCAGGATTCTTACCTTAAGGCACTTGGACAATTGCGTGACGGTCGAGACAATCTCATCCGGCAGGCAGAGAAGCTTAAAGAATTGGGCATCAAATCCAATAAAAGAATCCCTAAAACACTTTTGCCACTTGACCTCGATGAAGAAGAAACTGATCTTCTCCCCGGCGCTACCAATACGGATGATGAAACAAGCCCCCAGGAATAATTAATTAGGTTATAAGTTTATAAGGTTATAGGCTTATAATCCCATAACCTTATAAACCCTCCTCCAAACCCCAATAAAATAATTATAACTTTATTACGCTCTTGCATTCTCACGCTCTCACGCTCTCACGTTCTCACGCTCTCACGTTCTCACGCTCTCACCCATGCATCTGCTAACAGAAATCTTCGTAGCCCTCGTCATCCTGATCCATCTCTACATTGTTTGGTTGGAAATGTTTGCCTGGACAACACGAGGAAGAAAAGTATTTAAAAACTTCCCGCGCGAATTATTTGAACCCACCAAAGCGCTTGCAGCCAACCAGGGATTATACAATGGTTTTTTGGCTGCCGGATTGATCTGGACGTATTTTATTAGTGATCCCATGTGGCAAACATATATCCGCATCTTTTTCCTTGGGTGTATCATTGTTGCAGGGATTTATGGAGCATTGACGGCAGATAAAAAAATCTTATTTGTACAGGCTGTACCTGCATTAATAGCTTTGATCCTACTTCATTTGCAATGATCCAAATTCATTTTAATAATTGCTTACCAGAAATATATAAGATGGAATGCAAACGCCACTCATAAAATCCTGATACAATAAATTTAAAATGCGGTCTTACTTATTGCGTCAGCGTCCGTTCCAACTGGATATTGGATACTTCTGCACCTATTAGTTCTCCGAGCCGTAGACCTTCTTCACAATCCATGCGCCAGTGGACGCCCAAAAGCATCCTGGAAAGTGCATTTTCTTTAGCCATTTCTTCAAAGGAGGTAAAGCTTCGCGGATCTACCTGGAAGTCTCCTAAATCTTTGTGACTGCAGTCCATCATGGTATAGTGTTCTCCATATAAGCCAGTCAATACTTTAGCAGCAGCAGCACCCATAGTCGAATGGCCGGAGGGATACGAAGGAAAGGAGGGCGATGGTGAAATCGGACGCCAGTCTTTTTCAATGTTCCTTTTGATATATGATTCCGGCCGTTCCATATTATAGAAATACTTGGCATTCCAGCAAGTCACAATGGCATCTGACAATGAAAATCCGACTTTGAGATACGTCTCAAGCGTTTTTTCAATAGATGGTTTTTCTTTTTCAATTACCTGGTTTGTAATCGACAGCCAATGGCCGGCTGGTGAAAATGTAAGCCCTGGTCTGTCATCATTCCAGAAACTGGCAATCCACAGATTTTCGGCAGTGATCTTCCTGTTCAATGTTACTAATTCCATTGCCTGGTTGTGGTAGTAAGAATTAGCAGGAGTAGAATATGGAGGCAAAGGTTTTGCAACAAAATGTTCGGTACGAATCACAAAGGGTCTCACTTTGCCCCAGGATGGCAACAAGGGTGGCATCGGAAAATCAAGGGATGTTGTCCATAAACCATCCCCTTTAGGACCTTTGTAGTTGCGGTCATAATTGTGATGATTTGCCTTATCACCGATACTGTCTGTTTCTGACCAATTATAAACGGCTTCTGCTACTGATTTGCCAAATTCTTCCGATTGCCTGTAGGTAACAGAATCCATTTCTTCTGAAAGTTGAGTTACCCATTTTGAATAGATCTCAAGTTGGTCGTTTCGTATATGGTCAGGGGCAGATGAAAAGAACTTATGTAAGATTGAATAGTAACATGCATTGAGCGCTACAGGTAAATTGAACTGTCCTACAGCGGGGCGTTGAGGCAAATCGATGTTGGGGTATAATGTCATCATAGAGATGAAATCGCCATTAAACCCCGGAAGTGCTGCTTCATAGGCAGCAAGACCTATATACCCATATGCCCTCGCAGCAACAGGACCTCTGTATCCTTCCGTATTCACTTCCGCTTCCAGTATAAACTTGTTATAGTCCAGACTGATCAGAACACTATCTTTTGGTTTTGCTCCTTCACGGATGCACGATACGATATAAAATGCACTGCATACCAGCGCCAACGCAAGCATGTTCTGTAGCCAGGATAACTTTCCGATAGATGGGGCAGCTTTCATAGCAATCTATACAGGATTAAGATGATGACCATTAGAGGATGGAATGGGAAAATACAAACTGAACGTGGTTCCACCTTCCAGTTTGCTTCTGATTTTTAATT
>JBBREG010000273.1:0-4578 GCA_038203125.1 Chitinophagales bacterium | reverse complement strand
GCGAAGAAGCAGAATTTTGATACATATCAATACACCTCTTCACGATTGGTGACAAAAGGAAAACAACAGTTTAAGTTTGGTCGAATAGATATTCGTGCTGCACTACCTGAAGGAAAAGGTATTTGGCCTGCACTCTGGATGTTGGGGTCGAATATTGATGCTGTAGGATGGCCAGTTTGTGGTGAAATCGATATCATGGAGATGACAGGCGATCTTCCCAATCGTGTCGTGAGTACACTTCACTATGGTGCTAACCTGGCGCAGCATCAGTATAATAGTGTCAATAAGTTTGTCAGCTCCGGTGACAGTTATCAAGAAAAATTTCATGTGTATTCCATCAACTGGGAGAATAATCTCATCGAGTTCATGATCGATGGTGAAGTCTATCATACAGAGCGGCCGGCCGATCTCAATGGCCAGCCCTGGCCATTTAATAAGCATTTCTTTTTCATCTTCAATCTTGCCGTCGGAGGTGCCTGGCCCGGATCTCCTGATAGTTCGACGAGGTTTCCTCAATATTTGATTGTGGATTATGTAAGGGTGTTCCAGAAATAGGACTAACCTGCTAACGCCCGATCAAAACTTTTAATAAAAGCATTTACAAGATCTGTTTGGCTCATCCGGTTGATGGAGGGATTTATTTTTAATAAAAATCCTTCGTCAGGATTCGGCAGGTCAATTTGTTGTTGCAGAGCTTCGATCTGGAATTTTTTTTGATTGGCAACACGCACATGCATTCGTAGGATATGCGATCCATTTTCGAACCTGTCAATTTTGAATCCGCCATGACTTTCTAATGAGCTGAAAAGTTTTTCTGCCTTTTCCAAGGCTGAAGCATACTCAGACAGGAAGGAATCCGCAAAGTGTAATGCCACAGCTGCAAAGGGCCATGCCCCAGGAAGGCCTCCGCCAAACATGCGTCGTTCATGAAATAGTTTTTCTGTAAATGTTGTAGTTCCTGCCAGAATGGCTCCTGACGCCGCATTGAAACATTTCCACATCGAGACAAAAACTGTATCGAACAATTCACTGTATTCAACAGGAGACTTTTTTTCATGAACAGCCTGCACAAAGATCCGTGCACCATCCAGATGAATTTTATACCCGCGTTGTTGGATCATAAAGGTTAATGACTTCAACTCTTCTATCGGGATCATGCGATCCAACTGCCTCCTTACAGGCGTTTCAATCAAAAATGCACCGATGTGAGTTTCCACCCGACCGCGTTGCGTCTTCGTGATGATCTCTTCAATTTCGGAAATGGTATAACCTACCTTATTATATCCGAGTGGGATGACAGTTAAGTTACTTAAAGACTGTGCAGCGTCACCCGTATCATTATATACGTGACTTTGTTCCTGGACGATAACGCGCCTGTGATCTCCTGCCAGGTGCCGGAGTGCAAGATGATTTGCCAGCGTCCCTGTCGGCATCCATACGGCAGATTCTTTTCCGAGTAATGCGGCGAATTTTTGTTCCAGTTCTTCTACAATTCCCTTGTTAGAATAGAAATCGGGTTTTATTTTTCCTTCATCTGCCATCTGTATAAGTATTGTCGCATATTCAGTTGGGGATAGCAACAATCCATCGTGCAGGAAGTCAACTGCATTATTTGTCGTTTTCTTTTCAATTAATTTGGATGACCCCTGCATAAATGTGTATGCAGGCACTGTGGTTGCCATCACTGAACCTAAGCGTAGGAAGTCTTTACGGAGCATGGGGATGAAATTGAAGTCACAATGTATGTACTGAAACGAACTTTGCGGGGGGTATCTCTTCAGGATACGCGTTGGGTCTTACCTACTTTAGTCAGGTAATAGAACCATGTCCCCCTGTACCCCATGATCAATGCCCACAATGCGGTAATGCCCCCAAATGTGATAAAGACATGTTCAGCCAATGGATATTTGGGCATCGGCAGGATCATATTCACGATGGTAGACGAAATCAGTATGAATAGTCCAAGTACATAACACCCTTTGGACAGTGCCCATAAGCTTGTGAAGAAAAATGCCCACCAGTTCCACTTGCCTTTGTAAGCTTCCCGGGAATCATGGATTTTTTGAAACTCCTTTTGGTAATATGGATCGTTTGAAAAACGGGCTATCGGCAGGTCTTGTGAAGTCATCTTTAAAGTTAACCCATTTTGAAATTTTTACCCAAAACAACTTTAACGAAATAAGAAGCGTATGAATCAAAAGCAATGTTAATTTCGCTTTTGAAATATGATGACTCCGTAGCTCAGTTGGTAGAGCAGATGACTCTTAATCATCGGGTCGCAGGTTCGAGCCCTGCCGGGGTCACATAATAACCACAGGAGTTTAATCCCATTTTGTGTTTTTGACTTTATTTACTTTCCGACACATTTCCGACACAATAGCCTCCAAATTCGTTCTCACTTGCTATTTCTCCAGTCACCTGGGGTGTCGCAATGGTAGGAGGCTCTATAACATCTCTTTCTATTCAGATTGAGACCAGGTAGATCCTTGAAAGTAGCCAAGTATTACACTCGATTTTTTTAATGGATTTTTAGAACATTTAGTATTAAGAAAAGGGTAGGGGGGGTACCAAAATAACACCCACTCGCCTTCGTTAGCGTAGGGTATTATTTTGTAAATCCAGGTAGAAGGTGATTTCCTAAATAAGAAGATTGCTTCCGTTGGATTTAGACCGTAACAGGACTACTGTTACATAAATGTTTTGTAAATGGTCCACTATTTGTATTACAATTTTTTTTTGAATCTGAGCAAGGAATTCTTAATTCAATTACCAGTACCAGTAGAAAATAACCTGAATTCTCTTCAAATTTTTACACTGAGGAAAAGGTGTCACTATGACGATGTTACATTTTACTGAAGCCTCATTCTCAAGAAGTTAAATCTAAATTTACCACCACCACCACTACCAGGCTTAACTCTGACTGGATCTGATCAGACGATCCGCCTGCTTATATTTTACCTTACCCTTTGGCATTCTATCGTATAAACGTCCCATTCAATATAAAGTATCCAATCAAGGAGACATATACCAGCAGAACATAAACACATGGTTGACTACCTGCGGGGACATGTTACCTGCTTACTTCCAGTCTACCTTTACTTCACACAATCAACCTCTCACCAGTATGGAATAAATTAAATGACATCAAGATACTAATGGAATCCTTTGTTGCAAATTTACTTTTTCATATTTCTAAGGGATGATGAAGCCTCTTACACCCCCTGACAGCATACGATCCAAACTAATGATAAAATATCCTTAAGAAAATTTCACTTTTAATAGAATGTTATAAAAATTCATAATCATGTCAGAATCAATCTTGATGCCTTTTAAAAAAGGAAGACATTTTTACTTTGTTTTAATTGTTTTCTTTTATTTGTTTGTAATTACACCATTATCTGCCCAAAATGGTCTTGATGACAAACTTCAGGTTTTTCTGATCCATACGAAAGAAGATACTTTAGTTCGTATTAGATGGGCACCTGCGAATATGAAAAGCTGGTACTGGGGAATAGAAAATGGTTACAGGCTTTCGCGTTATGTGATAGCTACAAATGGGGTGCCTGATTCAATTCAAGGCGTTCTATCTTCAAAAATCGTACTGGACTCATTGATAAAGCCTTTGCCTGAAAATGCATGGGGTGGAGTAGGCGCAACAGTCGATCAAATTGATGTTGCTAAAGCTGCTCTTTATGAAGAAAGTTTCATTGTGGATTCATTGATAGGGGAAAGTGAAATGTCTAGAGCATTTGCGGATCACTCGGATAAGGAAAGTAGATTTATATATGGATTATTTGCAGCTGATCAGAAGTTTGAAATTGCGGAAGCTATGGGTTTTGCATTCCTGGATAATACGGTCGTTGCAAATAAGATTTATTATTACACTATTGATTTTTTAGGTGACATTGATTCCTCGCTTATAATAAAAACTGGTGTAGAAGTTGATATGGAGGCAGAAACTCTCTTGCCATCACCAGATAATATTTATTTGGAGCAGGCAGTGGAGAACGATGTCCTGGTTCGATGGGATGTAACTAATATAGAAAGTTACTATGTAAGCTATAATATAGAGCGATCAACTGATAGTGTAACTTTTGCAAGGGTCAATGAATTACCTCTTGTAGCTTCTGGTGATGACCGAGGTGGTGAAAGTTCAGTGTTTTATAGTGATTCCATTTCAACAATTGGAGCATGGTATTATTATCGTGTTAAAGGTGTAACTCCTTTCGGCCAGGAAGGGCCCCCATCCGAAGTCATTAAGCTAAGAACCTCACATAGTCCAAAAGCATCGCCGCCCATTATATCTAATATTGAAGTAATATCAGGAAATGTTGAAATTGATTGGACCTTTCCGTTACTAGAACAATCCCTAATTTCAGAATTTAGGATTTATAGAGCTGCAAATGCGATTGGGCCATTTATTCTGATAGATTCCGTTGCAACCACCATCCGGACATGGACTGATAATGACCCGTTGTCATCAGGATATTATAGATTGGTTGCACATGATACCGCTCCTGCAGAGGTAAGAGCTGGGGATCGATTTATTCAACTTGATGATGATATCCCACCTTCGGT
>JBBREG010000272.1:0-4583 GCA_038203125.1 Chitinophagales bacterium | reverse complement strand
GAAGCTCAGGAGCGCAAAGTTCTTTTCGCCGCCTACCAGCATCAGAAGTTCCTGAACGGTGTCACCGTTTTCTTTCACCATGAAGCGTACGTTTTCACCTTCATTACGAGCGGTCAGTAGGAGTTCGTAATCGTTGGTGCTGATCGTTTTGATCGCTTCATTGTAGTACTGCAGTGCATTTTGCTCGGTGTGTAAGATGCGGAGACCTTTCATGCTGCGGATGACTTCCTGCACTTCGGGTTCCATATCTTCGATCTCGATTTTAGAGACCATGTTAAACATCTTCGGGCTGATATAGACAGCGCTGAAGCGGGTGTCATCTACATACTTGCTGAAGTATTTCATGATCGCGTCTTCCTGCCCAGAGGCGGAAAGGGAAGTCATGAGGATGACGGAGAGTGAAAAAAGGAAAGATTTCATGATGTATGATTATAGTATGAAAGTGATAAGATCTTTATTTAAACATGTCGGCGTATTCGCCAGCTTTTTGAATATTGATGAGCGCTTTATCCTGTGAATGATTTAGCTTGGAGGAGACAAAGGCAAGTGCCTGGCGTACTTCTTCGTAAGCTTCATACGGATCTTCAAACGTCTCAGCCATCTGCTGCGCTTCAGTTGCCTTCTGGCTGTATTTCCATACACCAAAAGCAGAGAAAGCGAATATCATTACAGCTGCTGCACTGGCCATCCATCGATACAGGGGGCGCACAGTTTGGCGTGATGCATGAAGTGTTTGTTTCAGGTTATGGGCATCGATATCGTCGATGCTGAGCAGGCTTTTTTGTCTGCGTGCTTCAGCGATGAAGGCCAGGTATTGTGCCTCGGGTCCCTGAAGGATGGATTGTTCTTTCATGAGTTGCTCTTCCTCCTGCAATGAAGTTTCGGCGTCCCAGTATTTTTCGAAAAGTGATTTGTTCATGGTGTATTATGCTTGAAAAAGGCCAAACGTATTGATCTTGCTTAACATGCGTTGTATATGTTTCCGTGCCCTGAAGAGGCTCACTTTCACATCGTCGAGATTGTAGCCGGTCATCTGGCAGATCTCTTCATAACTCATCTGTTCGATTTCGCGCAGATGAAATATAGTACGTTGTTTTTCCGGTAGTTGGTCAATACAACTGGTCAGTTGCTTCATCAGATCTGCGTTTTCCATTTGCTTGTCTGGTATCGGTGCCTGATCGCTCAGGCTGTATGCTTCATCGATGTTGACCATGTTGTCCTTCACTTTACGGAGTATGTCCAGTGATCGATTTCTTGTCAACACCATCATCCACGCTTCCAGATTTTCAATTTGGTCAGCTTCCTGGCGTTTCTGCCAGAGTTTGTACATGACATCCTGAACAACATCCTCTGCCACTTCCACGTCCTTGACGAATCGAAGGGAGTATCGATACAGCTTATCCTTCATTTTGTAGAAGATAGCTTCGTATTGTTCAGCATTCATTTCGTGAGTATTGACGTGAGCTTCAAGTAATAGTTACACAACCCTGTATTTTCCAGAACTTTTTAACACTTCAGGGATCAGGAATGCATGGGAAAGTGAACGGTGGAAAAGTATATAATCGTTTGATTGTTAATAAGTTACGACAGTGTGGCATGCCCAGGTGTGCCACAATGCCATAACAATTTGATTATCAGGAGACTAACTTCTTAATATCACCCAGATCCATTCGGATTTTATCAAGATCCGATACCAGCACCCCCAGCTCAGAAGCCTCTTGCTGGATGAGCGCATCAAATTTTGAAAACTGGTCATTCATGCGGGTTTTAATGCTCTCGACATAAGCATACAACTCCAGTTTTAATTCCTGCTCAAGCCGGTTGCGTCCTTTATCCATTTCCGTCTTGTATTGTTTGAGGACCTTGCCTCGCTGAAATCCAAGCGTGACACCTGCCACCAAAAAACCGAGGGCCGTAAGCACACCACCTGTGATGTCAAATACCATGCCCTGGGTCACTGCAGCAAGGATGATTCCAACCACAGCTACACCGCTTCCGGCAGCGACATTGGTACCGATCCTGGTATCCGTATCCACCAATTTTCTGGTGGTAAAATTTTCAGTTTTATTGATGAATTGTACAAAAGCCTCACGTAACTCACGAAGGACATTTTGGCGTCGAAGAGCGATCTCTGAGAAAATCTCATGGTCATTGGACAAGATCGTCTTGCTGTTACGCAACTGCAGATCGATCGTGTGAGCCATCTGCTGAATGCTTTCAGCGAGATCAAGTACACGGTCATTGATCCTCTCCTGCATGCCGATCCCAAAATCTGCCTGGAGCCTAACTTTAAAATCTTCAAGCCAGGTCTTCAGTGACTGTGATTTGGAAAATATGGAACCTAGTGATCTGCGCAGCACCGGAAAAAAAGACAACGAATCACTCAATTCTTTTTCATACTTATCTGATACCTTATCATAGGCACTCATAAGATTCTCCACCAGGATATCACTTTGATGTTTTGCGCGCTGACCATGATCGGTTAGCGTCCATTTAATATCCTCACGGAATTTAATATCCAGTTCTAATTGTTGTTTTCGAAGATCAAGTCCTGATTGAAGTTTTGAAATGATCTGGAGCGTAGTATCAGAAATACTGACCAGTTTTTGTTTATGTGCACGACCTCCGGTAACCTGATCCAGAATAAATTTTTTGAGTGGGGCAAACCCACTTTGTTCCTCCATGCCCATCAATTCTTCTTTGGCAGATACAGCAAAAATGACAGGACTTTTTATCCCTTTTTTTTCAGCGTATTCTGCAAGACCCTGGAGATTGACCTTTAGATCCGGGACATCCATCAGGTCTTTTTGCTGAAGGACAAAAACTATCTTCTTATGCCATTCTTCATGCATAAAATCAAAAAAGTCCCATGCGGACTGGCGGTAGGGGTTTTTGGCTTCAAAAACAAAAACGATCAGATCAGCACCCGGGATAAATCGCTCGGTGATTTCCTGGTGGTGTGTTATAATCGTATTGGTGCCTGGTGTGTCAACGATGGCAATATCCTTAAGGATTTCATTCGTCTGGTAGACACGCTTGAGATACGGACTGATCTCCTCTGTCCTGGCTGGCTCACCGTACATAATCTGCTGGATCGTATCAGTCATAGGGGAAGGTGCGACTGCACAGAGATTCGGATCTCCCAATAAAGCATTGATAAACGAACTCTTACCTGCCTTTACTTCCCCGACAATGACAAACATGAACGGCTCTTCAATCCGGTCACGAAGGTCAGCCAGGATTCGGCCGGATTCAGGGTGTGAAATCCGGTGCGTAAATTGTTGCAGGCGTTGCAGCACATGCTTCAATTCGTTTTTTTGAACTTGTATTTGAGGATCAATAACGGTCATGAAGAATGATTATAAAGTTGTTGTGCATATCGATCCAGATAATCACCTGTCGCAGGTCCAAGATGACACAATGCATCCAAGATACTGAGGTTTGGAAGAAAAGTTTTCCCCATTCGATGCACCTGATGATACGCTAACAGATTTTCCAGGGATAAGGATGTCTCACCTGCCGCAATTCCTTTTCTGAAATCGTTTTGATCTAAAGAATCTCCTGTTTGGTAATGATCTGTAATTTCATAATGAAAACTTCCTTTGAGTAAGGCAATTAATTTTTCTAACATGGAAATATTAAACTCCCACAATGTTGTTTTCCCGGCACCATACAGATCTGAAATAGCAGCTTCCACTTCTTCAAAAAAGGCAGCCTTACCATAGGCCGTTTGAATGCTGTGCAGGTGGATCCTGTTCCAGGGTTCATCATAAGAGATCTCAACATCCTGGATAGGTTTTTCATGGTGTTTGCCTTTTCGTAACGGAATGGATAGGATAAGTGGCTGGAAAGGACTAACAATGGCTGTTTTATTCCGCCAGGAACGCTTTTGGAAGTGTTCATGACCTTCCAGTAACACCGTGCCGTGATACTTCCAGTGAGCGAAGTACTCGACAGAAGGCATATATTGGCAACCAGCAAGAAAACCGCTCATGTTATTTTTCTTCTCTACAAGTATAAGCGATGTCTGAGGATATTCACTGGAAGAATTATGCTACCAGGTTCAGAACATTTCCATCCTTACTAGTTGATGGTGTCTCCGGTGAGGTTGGCATGATCATTTGTATCCCTGCGATAGCTGAGCCCGAGTTGATCCTCACAATACGATCAATACTTGCGTGCCAACAACCCATTGACCCTGTGGAAGTCATCATTTTATTTAATAAAAATATATTGATGAGTCAGGATGAGTTGAAAGAGCATGAAGATTCATTTCAAAGCCTGCGTCAATGGGTACTTGATCAGCCTGATCTTCCAATTAAAATACACACGTTGTATGTTGAGCTTTTTCCGGATCCCAAAGGGGGCGTAGGGTGGGCGCGTAAGTATGCAATGGATGAAGCTGCCAGAAGGTTGCCTCAGACTGGCATCATCGTGTGCCTTGATGCGGATTGTGTGGTTGAAGAAAATTACCTGGTAGAGATCGAACATGCTTTTCGAAATAATTTAAAACTGGATGCAGCATCTATTTATTTTGAACATTCTATTGATACACTAAATGATGAATTCGCCAGACCAATTAT
>JBBREG010000271.1:0-4586 GCA_038203125.1 Chitinophagales bacterium | reverse complement strand
TCTGACAGAGCTGCATTGTCTTCTTCTGTAGAGACAGGAAGTATCTCTACCCAGTGACATACGCTATCCTGTCCATAGGGATTGCTCACGGTAAGACATACATGATATAGTCCGTTTTCAAACGTATGTATCGGATGTATTTCATTACTGGTACCGCCATCTCCAAAGTCCCAGTGCCACTCCTCCGGATCATAGAAGGATAGATCTGTAAATCGTACATCATATCTCCATCCCGGCTCATCCTCTTCAAATCTCCATCTGGCTACAGGGATATTATCTAAACCTAGTGTATCGCATGGGCTTCCATCCAGAGGACCCAACCTGAAATTTGGAAGATTTGGTGCTGAACGTCCATTAGGGACTTTGAGATCAATGTGGTGCTGTAGAAATCTGCAGTCAGCCGCTGGTTCATCAGGTCGGTCTATCACATGAATGAACTCACTACTACCTGCAGGAGGAACGATGTATATCCGACCATCCGGGCCATTCATTAAAGGACCAAATTGCATTGGTCCCCAACCCGGTTGCTCAAAACCATCAAAGGAATCTACTAGCTTTTGTGATGCATCTATATCGGACGCCCACAGATCCCACTGCCACAAATGATTATTGTCATCTGCATAGAGATATTGCTCGGATGGAGAAAAAGCAACGCCGGTGAAGAAACCTGCTTGGGTATTAAATTGATCTAAATATTCTAAAACTCCGGCACACCGGTCAAAAGAAAATAAACTGATATATTGACCTTCATTAAAATCAATCGCATCCAATCTCGCAAAATAATTTCCCATTGGCGAAAACCTTGCTTGTCCAGTTCCTTCTATGAGGTTGATATCGACTTCACCCATGTGATGCAGTTGGATCCCATTTGGATCAAGCAAATACGCAAAATACTTGTTGCCGGTTGCCTCCATTGCCAATATCCACCAGTCACGTGCATTCGCATGACGAGTTGCTGACAATGTGCCGGAATAAAAGCTTTCCTCTCCTACAATTGAATCTTTATACATAAGCATATACGTTGTATCCGCATTTACTTTAATCCTAGCTTCTAAATATTTAATAATACCATCATATGCTTGTTGTACATTACTCATAAAATGATATAGGACAGTATATTCACTCACACGATCCGGAACAGGTAAAATAATAGCCCCATCGTGATATGGAAATCCGATGGGGCCAATTCCATCTACATTAAACCAATTCCAATAACTCAATATATCGTCAGAATAGGCGATAGTATCAACGATGTATTCTCCGTTTTTTCCAAATATTTCCATCCCATTGGTCCACAATATGGCCTCTCCATTTTCATCACATATATTAGCAGCGGTTTCACTAAAGAACATTTCCTCATCAAAGTGCCAATTGATGACCAGGTTATCATTGGAAAAATCCAAATGCATTACACTATAGTTTGAACTTCCTCCGCTATAATATCCAATGACCCAGGTGTCGCCTTCTCGCTGAGCCTCAGCTTTCCTACTTACAGCAACCAAACCAAAAACAAAAAGAGATATCAGAAAATACTTCATTACATACGGACTATTCGTTGAGCAAATTGATCTGTCATGGTCGTGACTGAAATGATGTACACGCCGGCTGGGAGTTTGTGCATATTTTCAGGTTATTTAGGCTTATTCACGAATAGACTATTTAGAGAATTTTGTAAAGTTGTCTGTAAAGAACCCTGTATTCTACTGCTTCATCACCTTAAACTGATACACCTTCCCATCCTCCTCGCTGATCGTCACCAGATACATCCCTGATGGCCATGAAGGCACGTGTAAGGTGACAGGCACAGGCGCTGCATCGTGCGACATCATCTCTCGTCCATGCATGTCATGGATCGTCATCGTGGTCGATCGGATGTCACCGCGTTTGGATTTGATGGCTATCCGGTCTGTAAATGGATTGGGTGCTATCGACAAGTCATCTGACAGAGCTGCGTTGTCTTCTTCTGTGGATACCGGGAGTATCTCTACCCACTGGCACACGCTATCCTGTCCATACGGATTGCTCACTGTGAGGCATACATGGTATAATCCGTTTTCGAAGGTATGGATGGGATGGATCTCATCACTGGTGCCGCCATCTCCAAAGTCCCAGTGCCATGTCTCCGGCTCATAAAACGATAGATCTGTAAATCGTACATCATATCTCCACCCCGGCTCATCTTCTTCAAATCGCCAGCGGGCAACAGGGACATTATCTAATCCAAGGGTATCGCATGGACTGCCATCTAAAGGACCGAGACGATAGTTAGGAATATTTGGAGCCGTTCTCGCATTCCAGATATTAATGTTGATAGCATGCTGTACAAACTTACAATCCGGAGCTCTCAGATCGGGACGTTCAATTACATGCAAATATTTACTACTTCCAGCAGAAGGATTCATGTAAATTCGACCATCGGGTGCAAGGTTCATAGGACCGAAATTTGTAATAAACCAGCCAGGTTCAACAAAACCGTCAAACGTATCTACTAATATTTTAGATGCTTCTATATTTTCAGATTGCAGATCCCATTGCCATAGTTCAAAATTGTTGTTTGCATAAAAATATTGTTCTGAAGAAGAGAAAGCGACACCGGTAAATAAGCCGCTTGGTGCGTGAAAAGTATTTAATCGAACCAAATCCCCTTTGCATCTATCAAATTCAAATAGTGTAATAAATTCTCCGCTATCTTGACTGATTGCATCCATCCTTGCAAAATAATTACCCTGGCTTGAAAAAGTTGATTGCCCAAGACCCTCTTGGATAGGCATGTCTAATTTGCCAATATGATCAAAATGTACTCCGGTTGAATCCAATAATTGTACATAATAATCAGGGCTATATCCCACAAAATACACCAGCCACCAATCCCTCCCGTTTGCATGACGAACTGATGAAATGGTTCCATTATACCATTCAGTTCGAGGTCCTATCGGAAAGTCCTTATAAATTAACTCAAATTCACCAGATGGATTCACTTTAACCCGAGCCTCAAGATATTGAGATGTGGCATATATAAATCTAGGGTGTTCTTCATTATAATGGTAAATAATAGAATACTCGTCTTTAACATTTGGAATTGGTAATACAAGAGCATTATCTAGCATAGAAAATCCAAAAGGTATACGACCGGGGGCAGTGAAGCCCTGCCAATACAAGCCATCACCGTCATAAGCAATAGTATCAGCTATCAAATTACCGGTGCTGTCCATAATTTGCATTCCATTTGTCCAGATTAAAGGCTCACCATTTACAGAACAAACATTTGAAGCACATCCCCGTAAATAAAACTTAAAATCGGGTTGCTGAGTAACTTCTAATTTACCATTCCGAAAATCAAAAAACATGACGATGTGGTCAACGGAGTTCTCATTCCAATAGCCAACAACCCATTGATCGCCTTCCATTTGAGCTGTGATGATGTCCGAGGACATCATCACAGTCAAAAATATAAAATATAGCTTTTTTGTCATCGAGTAATTATAATTTTAGTTGTATGCATTACATTACCCTCAATTGTATTGAGTAAATATATACCCGGATCTAGATTATTCACACCAAGTGTATACCTATTTTGATTTGGGAATACATTAAACACAAGTTTTGAAGTAGAATCAAACAATCTTATTTCAGCTATTTTAGATACAGACTGAATATTTATCTGATCACTTGCCGGATTGGGTGAAACCAGTAAAAAAGCAGTTTCATTTTTATTTAAATCTTTGCGTGGAGCCCGAGGTTCAGGGGAAGGACATGGATAAACCCTATGACCTGCAACAGAATCGGTAATTTCAGCAAAGATATCATAGTCTAGGCCTATGGCATAGCCCCCTAGCCAAGGGCACAACTCCCGCATATCTGATATATCAGCCGAATCACCACTTGAAAGAAAACCGTCAACTGTCAAAGAAGCCTTCATCCTAAGCGTTTCTTTTAAATACTCTTCTAAATCATTTGTCGTAGTCACTCCACTCAAATCCGTTAGAGCATCTTCAGATTCAATTAGAAAATCTTCCATTTCCCCTTCAATCATTCCAAGCCATACTTCCAGTGTATCTAAAATAGTATCACATTTAAGCTCCCTTAAATCCAACCAATCAGGTTTGTCCATTGGGTTGAGAGTGATGATGGAATCAATTTCAATCAAATCATCCGTTAACAATTTGAGTTTAGTTTCAAGGGCCAACTTTGTTGCAATTTGTTCAGCAGGTATTCTGGATAAATTGTCTCTAATTTGCATCAACTCTCCTAATGCCTCCACTTCCTTCACTGAAAAGAATGAATCTAGAGCATAGTACGTCAGAAGTGAATCATGCTTTAACAATATATCATAGAGGTCAGCATATGCCAGCCACTTCATTTCATCATCAAATTCAGTGAATTCAAAATCTTCACGTATAAATGCGCTCATATCCAATCCAGTTGGTTTAATCTGGTCAGTTTGTTGTGGTTCGGCCCCCTATTATTCAGACAATAGTTGCGTAAGTTAATAAATCAATTGTAATCGTCCATACCTTTGTATCGGCGAGGGTCGACTGACGGTCATGCTTTATACCGATGTCGATTCAAGTGTATTGTGTAGGCCT
>JBBREG010000270.1:0-4588 GCA_038203125.1 Chitinophagales bacterium | reverse complement strand
CATTTAATGGTGTACTTCATTTTCAAACTAAAGATCCCTTCCTGCATACCGGATTATCGGCATATGTAAAAGCTGGTGAACGAAACTACCATGAAGCGGCAATTCGATTTGCAAATGTTGTAAAGAATAAAAAGGGACGGGATTTTTTTGCTTTTAAAATAAATGCTTTTGCACTCCAAGCAAAGGATTGGGAGGCAACTAATTATTCACCCGTGACTGATAGTCCGGATACACTCGGTAATCCGGGCCGATTCGATGCGGTGAATATCTATGGTGATGAGTATGATCCGATTTTCGAATACATTGATCAATCCGGTCTTAATCGCGATCTATGTATTTACCCCGGGATGCGGACAGTGTACCGTACCGGATATAAAGAAGAAGTCCTTGTGGATTATAACACCCGCAATTATAAAGCAGGATTGGCATTACATTTTCGTACACATGCGGTTGAAGAATCTGACTCGCCTGTGCTTGTATTAACATCACAATATGGATCAGGAACAACTGTCTACCAGGGAGACAATAGATTTAGTCTGAAGGATATTGAATTTATCCAAAATAAAATTGAATACAGTAAACCTGATAAATTTTTCGTCCGTGTATATCATACTTTCACTGATGCAGGAAAGTCATATGATCCTTATTTCACAGCCTTGCGATTACAGGAGCTGAGTAAGAACAATGAAGCCTGGATTCGGGCGTATGATAATTATTGGTTTGATTTTGGAGGCATCACAGATTCCATGGATGCTGCGGGATATCCTGATTTAGGTTGCGTTTATCCGGATTCTACTTTCCATTGGATGGCGGTGAATGAAAATTTATTAGACAGATGGCATCAGCAAGCTGCGACATTTGCCGATTCGATCAATGCTTATGAACCGTCAGCATATAGAAAATTCTACCTACCTGGGACTTCAAGATTTGATTCTGCTTTTGCAAATATTCGTGGCCGACTAAATAATGAAGCGGGAGGAACCCGATTTTATGATCACTCATCTCTTCTAAATATGGGTGCAGAATACACCTTTGATACTTTTCAGATTGGTACCGTGCGTGTTGGTGCAAATTATAGGATGTATATGCCTGTTTCACGCGGGACCATATTTAGTGATACATCAGACGTCCGTATTCGAAATTGGGAAATTGGACTGTATGCAGGTTGGGAAAAAGATTTTTTTAATCAAAAATTGCTGGGGATGATAGTATGTCGAGCTGATAAAAATCAAAACCTCAAATGGAATATTACTCCGGCTGCGTCGCTGGTTTATAATTTATCAGAGCAATCGTTTTTCAGATTATCCTACTCAAGTGCGATTCGCAATCCTACCTTAACAGATCAATATATGCGTCTCAATGTTGGTCCGGCTATTTTGGCAGGTCATGTCGAGAGGGTAGATGATCTGATCACCATAGAATCTTTTCGAGAATGGATTAACACTAATATGCTGGATAAGCTTGATTATTTTTCAATTGATCGTATCCGTCCTGAAAAAGTTTCAACATGGGAGATTGGAATACGCTCAGATCTTTTCCATCAAAAACTTTACGCTGAGGCGACCTATTACAGGAACAGTTACCGTGATTTCCTTGGCTATTTGATTGGAATTTCGGCAGAAATTGATACAGCGCCAATTCCTAACTGGAAAAACCTTCAGGTGTACAGATATGCCGCTAATTCTACCAATAAGGTCACTACAAATGGAGTAAGCCTTGCATTAAATTATCAGTTAAGCCAGAGGCTTTCACTCACTGGTAACTATAGTTTTAATACTCTTATCAAATCAGTGGAAGAGGATCCGATCATACCTGCTTACAATACACCTAAACATAAATGCAATCTTGGCATCGCAGGAAGAGATATTAAGCTTTTCAAAAGTACTCTACTACGTGAGACAGGTTTTAGTATACATTATAAATGGGTTAATGGTTTTCGGTTTGAAGGGTCGCCTCAATTTTCCGGATACATTCAATCCTACAGTACCATCGATGCACAAGTGAATGTCCATATAGCTCCACTCAGAACTGCACTTAAAATCGGCGCTACCAATTTATTCAACTACAAACATTACGAAACATATGGTGGTCCGGCTGTTGGCCGGCTTGCATATATACAAATCGGCTATCGCTTTTGAAGAATTAAAGAAATCACATTTTTAAACTATTAGGTATGAAAAAATTATTTTACTCCATTGTTTTTCTATTTACCATAACCACTGCATCAGCGCAGCATCCCTTCCTTCAGGAGGTGTATGATGAAATCAGATTTGTTCCTGATATCGTCTATGGTGAAAACGCCACTGTACTTTATCTAAATCAATTCGGTGAGTGTATTAAAGAGCCATTGTTACTCGATATGTACCTGCCATTGAATGATGATACATGTTTTGCCCGGCCACTGATTATTTATTTTCATTCCGGAAATTTTTTACCACCCTGCCTGAATCAGACAACTGTAGGTACACGCAGGGATAGCACAGTAGTGAATTTTTGCAAACGATTAGCACGTTCAGGATATGCCGTAGCTTCAGCTGATTACAGGTTAGGATGGAATCCGTTAGCAACTCCGGAAATAAATGCAACTGCAGGTATTATCAATGCAGCTTACAGAGGTGTGCAGGATGCAAACACTGCAATCCGGTTTTTTAAAAAGACATTTTCTGAGGAGGGAGACCCATTCCGAATCGATACCGGTAGTATTGTATTATTTGGGGACGATTCAGGAGGATATATTTCTCTTCATGCAGCATGCCTGGATGATTACAATAAGATCCTCGTGACTACAGATAATCAATTTTTGATTCCAACAGGAATTCCCAATCCACCATTTATTCCTATGATTTTCGAAGGATTAAATGGTGACGTGGAAGGTAAACAATATGGAATCATGGATACCATAAATTATCCATTTCCACTCCCATATCCACATGGTGATACACTGAATTATCCTAATCATATTGAATATAGTTCGAAATTTTCAGTTGCAGTATCTATGGGCAGCGCGGTTGCAGATACTGCATGGATTGATCCCGGCCAACCCCCAATGATTTGTGCTCACGTTCCTTTCGATCAGACTACGCCCTATCGTAATGGTTTCGTACGAGTAGCAGGTCAAAAGATTATTAAAGTATATGGTTCATATCTTGTGACAAAGACAGCAGAAGCACTTGGTAATAACAATTTTGATCCTTTACCTCAGAAGAGCATGTCGGAATTTCAGTTGGCAATTTCAGATATAGCTGATCAGCGGAATGATCATATAGCGGGACTTTTACCAGTTTTCGGTGATACAATTACGGATGGCACACCATGGGTATTTTGGGATCCTGAAACACATCCTTGTTCAGATTTAGGATTTATTACCAATCCGCATATGACACGAGCCAAAGCAGAATCATATATTGATACAATTCTGGCGTTTGTTCTTCCCCGTTTATTTACAGTTCTTGATCCTACCAATATTTGCATAGTTCCAACGAAGGACTTTGATCATTCCCTTGCCGAAATCATTGTTTTTCCAAATCCTGCTGCGGAAGAAATTTATATTAATTCAGGTAGGGAATTTCCTATCCAGACAATTGAGCTTCTTGATAATAACGGAAGGCTTGTCAGTCAACAGTCTGATATTGGTCAGAATTTCTATCATTTTCCGGTTAATCATCTGGTGCCTGGTCAATATATACTTAGGCTTCAATTTGCTAACGGATATTCTTCACACCAGATCCTCATCCAATAAGCTTCCTCCTTCTTTTAAATAGTGTGTCATTGCCATGGCCTGCATAGAGATGCAGGCCTTTTCTTTTTTATAAACACTCTTGATTAGCTTGTAATGGACTGATAATCAATGTTAACTGCCAGATGAAACATATATGCTACTGGTTTTTTTTACAATTGGAAACATGAATGCTGGTAATCGGTCATCTAGTGAAGAAGAGTGAACATGCTCCCCGCCCACCTTTGAGTCAGACAAAAACAATACTCTTTTCACCACTCAAAGATGCTTACCATGACAACTCAATCTTCCAACTTAGACTTCAACTTCAGTCTCCTGATCCGTCTTGCCATGATTACTTTGATCATACTTGCCACAACAAGTACAGAGGCTCAAACTGAAAAAGGAAACTATTCAATCGGCTTCCATAACTATAGTCCAACCGGGATTAATATCGATGGCCTGCCAATCAACCTGTTTCCACAAAATTGTGGTCTGGGATTTTCATTCGGATCACACAAGACAAAACTGGATGGGTCATACATCGATGTGCGTGAAAACACGACCACTTTTGGGTTCAGCCTGAGTGGCAGCCAGTTTATCATGAATGATTTTTCTGTCGGCCTCATCGGCAATTTTTATACAGGCTCTACAATCTATAAGGAAACAGAAAAAGCAGATGAAAAATATTCCACTTTCATGTTGATGGGAGGTGCTGAGCTTAAATACTTTCTCAATGGAGGTCCTAACCTGAAATACTGGATCAAAGCATCACCCATCCTGGGTGTCATTGAATCAACTTATAATGGGCAGGAAGTTCATCTTCCAAAAAGATTATATCAATTCAGTGGTGGGACAGGTATCTCTTATTTT
>JBBREG010000269.1:0-4683 GCA_038203125.1 Chitinophagales bacterium | reverse complement strand
CCTCTAACAATTACTTCCGGAGCGGGAATTATTTCAATAAATTCTGCGGGAGGTAAATATGTGCAATGAAACTGATCTTCGATCACAACAGAATATTGATTCGTTTCATAGACAGGAATTACCTGGCTTGTATCTCCATTACTCCAGGTCCATGATACACCACCTCCCGGAGCGGTTAAGATTGTCGTATCTCCATAACAAATCATACTGGCTGGATCAATTCCGATAAGTCCACTTAATGTGTTCATTTGAATATCCACCGTAAAATTCATGTCTGTTCTGCAGGCATGATGATCATATGCAGAGACAGCAACTGAATAGATGCCGGGATTTCGATACGTATGAAATACACCTGGTCCACCGGCAGTGTCCTGTGGGCCGCTGATAGGATCACCAAAATCCCATCGAATATCAAAGACGTCATACACCAAACCAAAGGCCTGCGCTTCGTTTTCACAATACTGTGGATCAAAGACGGGTGTCATTACCGGACCATCAGAAATTGTAATGGAATGGGTTTTGGAAGTTGCACAACCACTCAACATTGTTACTGTAAGGGTAACATCATAGGTGCCCGGTAATAAGAACGTATGATCCGGATCCTGCGCATTGGAATTGTTATCAGCACCACTACCGGGGTCATCAAAATTCCATGCCCAACTTGCAATCGATTCATCTGGCAGGAATGTAGTCAGGTCCTCAAAAACAATTTTTTCTCCAACGCAATGACCAATATATTCAAAGTCAGATACCGCATTGACGCGATCGACAAACCGTTGAAGATGGCCACATGCCGGAGCCATATAGGTGAAGCCATCGAGTTTCGCGATCAGGGTTATTTCATAATACCCAGGTAGTGCATATTCATAATTGAACACATCCGAATGATCAACAGCCAAAACGCCTTCGCTTGCACTTTCAATAATCCAGGTAGCGGAGTCAGGCATAAAATCAGGATGCAGTGACGCATATTGTTTTTCAGGACATTGACCAAGGGTAGAATTGATATTCAGATCCAGGACGATATAAGCACATGTAACAGGTATCCCTCCTCCGGGTAAACCACAATTATCCGGTGGACAACAATTGGTGTACTTTATTTTATCTGAGATGGCTGTACATCCATATTGATTTGTGGTGACCACATGATATGAACCAAACGCAGTGACAGTATACACAGGTCCCCCTGTACCAACACTGATATAATCCTTATACCATTCAAAGACATAATTAACGCCATCTGTATTAGCAACAATTTCTACACCTGTCGGTATATCATTGCAAAACGCAGTGAAGGTTGTACTGGTCAGATTGACTACTGGTGAAGGAAAGGCAGAGATGGTAAACGCTTCCTTATCGGTACACCCATTTGAATCGGTGACCTCCACAGAATACGTGCCCGGAAGCACATTAACAGTATTAGCATTGCTGAAGAGGCTACCTGATTCGGTAAGCCAGGTATGTTGAAATGATGATTGATCTGTTGTGACAGAGACAGTTTCGCCTGGACATGCCTGTGTGGGTCCGATAATTTGAAATACCGGGGGTGCATGCACTAAAATGTTTTTATTCATCGCCTGTCCACATGCTGTCAACCGGAGCGTAACATTTCCGGTTTGCGTCCAGAAGATTTCTGCTTCATGCTGATTTGTAACCCTGATCTCGCCTGCGGTAGCGGGAATTATTTCCCAGATGTATTCAGCTCCACTGATGAATGGAACTAAAAAAGAATCAATACCATTGAAGCACGCATCATCAGGACCGCTGATGACAAATGCATCGGGTGTATTGAGTGTAATCGTTACAGGATCGGATACACATGCATCAAACTGAATATCTCCCTGAACCGCTTCAATAATATAAGGTGCTGAGGCGCCAAATATATGTTGGAAGCTTTGGCCTTCGTATGAAAATGTTGATGACCCATCAGTTACTGTCCAGTAAGTTGTGTAATCGCCATCGCTGTGGATCGTATAGCCGTAAGGAATCCCCACACATATTTCGCGTTCGCCTTCAATGGTAAAAGATGCAGCAGGTGTAGCGACAACCTGAATTGTTTTTTTCACCACATCATTACAATACGCTGATGATGTATTCGTAGCCACCCATTGATAGATTCCTGCCGGAAGATTAAATGTATGTGAGAAAGAGGATGAAATGCCGGGTTGCGAATGCAATACAAATCCATCCTCACGCTCAATTGACCACATGACATCGGCAGGCAATCCGGATGAGAATCCAGCTTCTGCGTTTATGGTTGCTATGTTATCCTGACACACCACATCGTCACCACTAATCGTAAATGCTGGCGTAATCATAACGGGGAGTGCGGCCTGTCCACCACATTCTAAAAAACAATTATCAAAAACAACAGAAACAAATGTTGACAAAACAGTGGTTACATTCTGCCACAACACTGTGACGGCGCTATTCGTGCGATCACCCATGATCGTACCATAAGGCCCTATCGACCATTCATATTCGACACCGGGATAATACGGTGCTGAGTACGTGACGAGTTCTCCGGAACAAACAGAGGGATCGCCCGTGACAGGTCCGTCAGGTGCGATAATAGGGATGCGGAATGTATTCGTGCTAAGGCAAAATGCAGTTGAACAATCATTGACTTCGAGATAGATGAAGCCATCAGGTCCATCGCCCCAAATGATTTCAATAAAACCATCATTAATTTCACCACCTGCTACGATTGACCCATTTGGAGAAATCGACCAGTTGTATTCGTTGCAATCGCTGGTTATCACAGTATATGTTTGGCGTGTGCCCGGGCAAATGGAATTAATACAATCAAGACTCAGAGAAGGGGCAGGCAGAACTTCAATGACAACTTGTTTTTCCGATTCACAACAAATCCCCGTTGATGTAAGATTCACAATAAAAAAGCCTTCATTATTGTACAAATGCGATGTGTGAAAGTTAGTGGATTCATCTCCATCCCCGAACGACCACAGGTATTCTATACCGTTTTGTGAAAGATTTGTAAAAACTATTTCCTCGCCTTTACATATGGTAATGGTGTCATTCAGGATTGAGGGTGTGGCACTAAAGTCTGAAGAGGGCACCGGTAGGATTTCAAAGCACGTGGGTTCATTGCATTGCGTATTTAATGACTGAATATATCCCATACCTGGATGGCCCCAGGTGATCTGCACACCACCACCCAGGTCGATATAACTTTCTGCACCTTCTACTACAAGAGGAAAGGTAGTACCGTCCGCATTGTAGGCATACATGGTGCTGTATGCACACACTTGGTAGCAATTGGTTTGTTCATTCACCTCATAACATCCTTCTATCTCAATTGGAGATTGGGCACCCTGCACATAAATGTTCAGCGTGTCAGTAAAATATTCCTGACCTACTTGTATACTTGCAACAAGTAAGTACGAGCCTGAAGCGTGAAAAGCGATAACAACGGATCCATTATCGAAATCGATGAATTCAACACCTGTCGTAGGATTGATCGTCCATAGCGTATTATCAACTAATTGTCCGGAGACTTCGAGGAAATAGTATTGTTCTTCACCTAAACAAAACACCTGTCTCGGGCCTTCAATGGAAATCTCATTCTGACCCGATACATCTGGTTGAAATAATAGTACGTACAGGATGAAGAAGGAAAATCGCATGGTGTGGGTACTGGAGATAAAGATCTAAGATACAAAGCCATAGACTCACTCGCCCGTCAAATCGCTGCCTTACCCGATCACCCTGCAGGTAAATCATCCTGTTGGTTTTTGTAAATTCACGTTAAGTAAAGAATCTATGAAATATATAGTTGCCTGTTTTTTATCATGTGTCATGGTCTTTTCATTATACAACTGCAATGGAAAACCAGAAGGGACCACCGGGCCCGAAGCAGAAATGAATGTGCTCATCTTTAGCAAGACAGGCGCATTCCGCCATACGTCCATTGAGGCGGGAGGTGAAGCCTTGCAATCCTATTTTTCAAAACATCAGATTAACGCCATACAGTCGGAAGATTCGAGTGTATTTAACGGCAATAATTTAAAACCGTATGATGTCGTTATATTTTTTCTGACGACGGGCAATATCCTCGACTCACTCCAACGGGAGACGCTAATGAAACATGTTCGTGCGGGCAAAGGATTTGTTGGCATTCATTCAGCAGCAGATACAGAATATGACTGGCCATGGTTCGGTGAATTAATTGGTGTACGTTTTGCAAATCATCCTGATATTCAAAATGCGACATTCGTTAAGCTTGATACAGCACATCCGTCCATCAAATTTTTACCGGAGCGATGGATGCGTGAAGATGAGGTGTACAATTATTCAGCATTACCTGATAGTGTACATGTCGTGCTGGGGGTAGATGAGACAACGTACCAGGGAGGGACGCATGGTGCATATCATCCGATCTCATGGTATCATGAATATGATGGTGGGCGATCCTTTTATACGGCGATGGGGCATACGGTGGAAAATTACCAGGACACCATGTTTTTACGGCATATTATGGAAGGGGTGAAATGGGCGGGGAAACATTGAAATAAATGGGATTTAGTTTGAGTTAAGGGTGCAGTGGCCTTGGCTTCTTGTATTTCTCTGAGACCGTGCAATTCGCAAGCTGCAAGCTGCTAGCTGCAAGCTCCCATGCTCTCCCGCAGCATTTCTAAAAGAAATGGCGGGATCTCCGCTGTG
>JBBREG010000268.1:0-4772 GCA_038203125.1 Chitinophagales bacterium | reverse complement strand
CCTCCACGGACACTTTTCAGGACCTCATACATCGATGTATCCAGATGTCGTTCGATCATCTTCACCAGGATTTTCCCCTGGGTACGAGACATATCTTTCAGGGGATCTGTAAACTCCTCTTTGGCATCTTTCTGAAGGTTTTTAGCATATCTCCGGGCCTCACCCTTTTTCATGCCGGTCGTTTCACGTTCATACTGACGGTACAGCCTGATACTTTGAATGGCATTGGGAAGAACCTGGGCAGCATATCTGCGGTAGCGCATATATTGGCGGTACTCCTCATCATTGGCAAAAACGCGGGGTGCCCTGACAATAACTTCAGGTATCGTGGCTACGATAATAGTATCATTTCCCTCAATACGAACCCTCATGACTCTGCCGTCATTGTAGACCAGGGTGGTGTCATATACAGGAGATTGGCCCGATACGGTGCCGGCTAACAAGAAAAACCAGAAAACGCAGATAAAGTAAGATGCGTGCTTCATGAGATTAGTAACGACGAAGATACTGATGTAGTTTGTCGCGCTGCACCCTCTATGCCTAATAAACTGTCAAACATCCGCACCGACCAACGTGAGACTATAGGGAACTCACCCCTGAAAGTTGTATTACCTGCTGGAGGCACTCCATACTGATTACGTATGTGAATGCGGCCGGATTCACATATAAAAATCGGAAGATGTTCGGTTTATGCGATCAAACGTTCCAGCAATTTCTTTGTGGCGATGATTCCATCATCTTCACCCAATCGGTTTCCTTCGTATTCTATGCCGATATAGCCACGGTAGTCTGATGTTTTTACAATGTTTAGCATCCGCTCAAAATCGATGGTGGTTTCATTTCCCGCCGAATCAAAGTCATAACTTTTAGCGCTTACACCTTTAGCATACGGCATCATTTCCTGGATACCTTTGTAGCGGTCATACTCTTCCACACAGGGTTTATTCCATTGCGCACCTTCTTCCCTGCGGATGCAGAAATTTCCAAAGTCCGGCAATGTGCCGCAATTAGGCATATTGATTTCTTCCATTACAGCAGCCAACCAGGCGCCATCAGAGGAATACCCGCCATGATTTTCCACAATTACATTGATACCGAATGGCTTCGCGAACGAGGAAAGACCTCCAAGACTTTCGACAGCAGCAGTATGCATGCCCGCACGATCAGGAACAGAACTGAATGCATTCACCCGGATGGAATGACACCCCAGTGTTTTTGCTGCTTCCACCCATTTATGATGGTTACTGACTGCTTCCTTTCGGAGTGATTCATTCACTTCGGCGAGACCACCTTCGCCATCGATCATAATCAGCAGTTGTTTCACACCAACATCACTGCTTCTTTTGTTCATCTCTGCGAGATATACAGCATCCCGGGCTTTGTCTTTAAAAAATGCGTTGACATATTCGACAGCATGGATGCCAAAGGAATGGGCTTTTTGAGGAAAATCAAGATTATCAAGCTGCCCCCCCTGCAGGGCTTTATGAAGACTCCACTGTGCGAGTGAAATACGAAACCTGGGGCCGGTGTCTTTGGTCAAATCGTTCGATGTCTTGGGCATACATGAAGGTATCAGGGAAAGGGCAGCAGCGCCCATGGCAGTATTGCGAATAAAAGAACGTCGGTCCCAATGTATCATACACGATTCAATTAAAAAACAAGATATCACATTGTTGGAAACTTCAATTGCTGCGTAAGCCCCACTAGTTTAATGGCACATCATCCATGACGTCAATGTTGCCATCAATACGTTCTTTAGAGGATGGGTATATACAATGCTAAGATTTAAGAATTCTTTAAGACACCAAATTAATAATGAAATAACAATTCAGGGTATGTTGTGTTCTTATCCGTTCCGGTCTGGCTGATTTCAACTCCTGTGAAAGAACGATCTGCCCTTCCTAAAGCTCCGGGTCAGGCAGGATCATAAGATCGCGTTATTTTTAGGTGCCCAATCATCTGCTATGATCCTATCCACATCTTTAAAAACACTTTTAACCGTGGTTGCTGTGTCAATTCTCTTCCTTGCGTGTAAAGCCAAGAAGGAAGAAGTAAAAGGACCGGCATCACCGGCTGCTGCAGCACCACTAGTTGTGGAAGTGATGATCGCCAGACCAACGTTACTGAGCGCTGATATAGAAATTCCAGGTACTATTCTCGCAAGCGAATCTACCGAGATCCATGCTGAAATTGCAGGTCGCATCACCCAGCTGAATGTCAATGAAGGCAGAAATGTGAGTAAAGGATCACTTCTCGTCAAATTGTTTGACGGTGACCTTCAGGCACAAATGCGCAAGTTAAAAGTGCAACTTCAGATTGCCGAACAGACCGAAAAGCGTCAAGCAGAAATACTTAAAATACAAGGCATCAGCCAGCAGGACTACGATCTCAGTTTACTC
Organism: Chitinophagales bacterium; assembly: GCA_038203125.1. Classification (GTDB taxonomy): domain Bacteria; phylum Bacteroidota; class Bacteroidia; order Chitinophagales; family Saprospiraceae; genus Opimibacter. The sequence continues at coordinate 2,373 of JBBREG010000268.1, read as the reverse complement.
CAGGTGAATAATCTCAATGCCGATATGGACATCGTGCGCCAGGCGATCATCAAGACAGAAATTCGTGCACCATTCAGCGGACGTTTAGGACTGCGCAATGTCAGTCCGGGAGCTTATATCACACCCACTACAATTGTAACAACCATCAGCCAGCTGAATGATTTGAAGATCCAGTTTAATGTTCCGGAGCGATATAGTCCTCAAATTAAAAATGGATTATCGGTCGATTTTTCAGTTGATGGCAGTACAAAAAACTATAAAGCAAAAGTCGCTGCAACAGAAGTACAGATAGAAGAAAATACACGAAGTCTGGCTGTGCGTGCTTTGATCCAAAACCCGGATGCATCATTAACACCGGGCGCGTTTGCAAAAGTGAAAATGCAATTGGGAGAAAATGAAAATGCATTACTCATTCCGAACAATGCTATTATACCAATAGGAAGGAAGAAACAGATATTTCTATATCAGGCAGGTAAAGCTGCGCCAGTTGATATTATAACGGGCGTGAGAGATAGCACGAATATCCAGGTGCTGGAAGGAATCAAGGCCGGCGACACGGTGATTACGTCGGCAATTTTGTTTTTGAGGCCGGCGAGCGCGGTGGAGATCGGGAGGATTCAGTGATCAGTAGTCAGTGATTAGTGGTCAGTAATCAGTAGGGAGTGGTCAGTAGTCAGAGGTGAGGAGTTAGTAGTCACCTAAAAGTTTGGGTTAGAGCGACTTTGAAAAAAAATTTGAAATAATTGGGCTAATCAGGGTACAAAAGCAAGGCTTCGAGACATATATAGGTGATACTAATTTTTCACCAATAAAAGCTCAGCCATGTTTTTGAATTTAGCACATACTAAACTTGAAGTTTATAAATGTTCAAGACAATTTGTTTTGGAGTGCTATAAACTTGCAAAGAAATTACCGGAACATGAAAAATATAATCTGGGAAGACAAATTCGAAGAGCCGTAACTTCTGTTACATTAAATATTGCGGAAGGTTGTTCTCGGAAATCTGCGATTGAAAGGACTCGTTATTTTGAAATCTCAAGAGGTTCCATCATTGAAATCGACGCTGCTCATTTAACATACGACCTCAACTACTTTAGCGAAGAAGATATGCAGCAGGCAGGAGAATTAATACAAAAGACATTCAAAATGTTAAGTGCCATGATAAATATAAATCGGCAGACCTGATGCAAAACAACAATCCTCACCATAGACTACTGACCACTGACCACTAAGGAGTCGGTCAAATTAATATAAATGAATCTATCCGAATTAAGTCTGAGGCGCCCCGTCCTTGCCGTCGTCTGCTCCATCATTATCATCATCTTCGGTGGGATTGGTTTTAAATATTTAAGTGTACGTGAATATCCGGCGATCGATCCGGCGGTGATCAATGTGCGGACATCGTATGTGGGTGCGAATGCAGATATCGTAGAACAACAAATCACGGAGCCACTGGAGAAAGCGGTTAATGGTGTACAGGGAGTAGTGAATATTACAAGTACAAGTGCACAGGGGAGCAGTAACATTACGGTTGAGTTTGCATTGGGAGTGGATCTGGAGCGTGCTGCGAATGACGTAAGAGATAAAGTATCCCAGGTCGCAGGTAATCTGCCACAGGATATCGATGCACCACCGACGGTAAATAAATCGGATTCAGATTCAGATCCGATCATGTTCCTGCAGATCCAAAGTCAGACCAAAACTATCCTGGAGCTTACGGATTATGCGGAGAATGTGGTGCAGGAAAGACTACAGACAGTGGCGGGTGTCAGTGGGGTGAATGTCTTCGGGAGCAAGTATGCAATGCGCATGTGGATCGATCCCTCGAAGCTCGTGGCATATCAACTCACCATCGATGATATCCGTATGGCATTGGATCGTGAAAACGTGGAATTGCCGGGAGGAAAAATCCGGGGCAATGAAACGCAACTCATCATCAATACATTTGGAAAACTGACCACTGAGGAAGAATTTAATAATCTGATCCTGCGGGAAGGGGAAAATGGTGTGGTACGATTTAAGGATGTGGGTCGTGCTGAGCTTGGTCCTGAAAATGAAGAAACACTGTCCCGAAAAAACAATGTACCCTCCGTCAATATGGGTATCGTTGCACAACCCGGCAGTAATCAGATCGAAATCGTCGATGAGATCTATCAGCGAATTGACGATATTAAAAAGGATATGCCAGCAGATATACTGCTGGAGGTTGGATATGATCGCACAACGTTTGTGCGCAATGCTATTCATGAAGTTAAGGATACACTGCTCATTGCGATAGGCCTGGTGGTCCTTATTATCTTTTTATTTTTCAGGGAGTGGACCATCGCATTACGTCCGCTGATTGACATTCCTGTATCATTGATCGGCGCGTTC
>JBBREG010000267.1:0-4806 GCA_038203125.1 Chitinophagales bacterium | reverse complement strand
AAAGATATTCGTTTATTTTCCTTGGACTACCATGCACAAGAAGCAGATGCAATTTGTCATCATTCAGTTGAAATTCTAATTGGATGTGTGCAGGAAGCGTTCTTAGATAGTTTCGTTCCTCTTCACCTACAATTTGATTCGTAAAAGAAATGGAAATTTTCCCCATGGCTTTTTCCTCATCCGTTTTGTAGGCACATCCACAATCATGACTGGCACGTCCGATGCCGAAATCATAATTACCTGCAATGGTGGGAATATTCCTGTTTCGGATTTCCCGGATGACTTCGTTTGGCCAGATATTATACCCTACGAGGTCACCCAGGCAATACATGGCATCTGGTTGTCGACGATCGACATCCTGAAAAAATGCTTCCAGTGCCGGAAGGTTAGCATGAATATCAGAGAAGAGGGCAATTTTCATTTGTGACAGTAGAGGGTGAAAAGACTTATTTGCAACAATCATTTCCGCAATAGGCTTTTGGCTTTTCTGCATACACGGTGATACTAAAGATCCCGGTAGCGCCTGCACGAAAAGCAGCCAGCTCCTGTTCAGAAAGATATGCCTGCAGAATATCATCGGGCAGATGTATTGGCTTTTCCTTTTGAATCACTACATCTGTAAACCCATTGGAATAAATGAGGTTGAGATATGCATCTTTTTGGATGGCACCCGAAACACATCCGGCATACATCTCAGCATCCTTTTGTAATGTCTCCGGAAGATTGCCTACGAGCACGATGTCAGAAATACTAAAATGTCCGCCAGGTTTTAATGCACGAAAAATCTCTTTAAATACACCATCCTTATTGGGCACCAGGTTGAGCACACAATTGCTGACGATCACATCTGCAACAGCATCACTAACGGGCAGATCTTCAATATCACCTTGTCTGAATTCCACATTATGGAAACCTAATTTTTCAACATTCGCCCTTGCCTTTTGGATCATGGCTGGTGTAAAATCAATTCCGATCACCTTGCCAGTTTCACCTGTCTCTGCCCGCGCTACAAAACAATCATTACCTGCTCCACTGCCAAGATCAATGACTGTATCACCAGACTTAATGTTAGCGAATTGTGTAGGCAATCCGCAACCCAACCCTAAGTCCGCGTCTGGTTGATATCCAATGAGATCTGTGTACTCATCACTCATGATATTATATACCTCTGTGGAACATCCACCTGAACCACAGCATGAAGCCTGATTCGATGATTTGTCCTGTAAAGCGATTTCGCTGTATTTCTGTCTGACGACTTCTTTAAGTTGTTCCTGATTTTGCATGTTTATTTATGTTTTAAGTTACTTTAATCGCAATATACCGATATATGTGAGCAAAAAAAATCAGCAGCATGTACCTTTCGACACCTCATAACTTGTAAAAAGTCCCGTAAGTACTTCCTGTGCTGTATTCCATTCCTTTTCATCAATACAATAACAAACTTTAGTTCCTTCCACGTCTCCTGTAATGAGCCCGGACACTTTGAGTTCTTTAAGATGCTGTGAAATGGTGGATTGTGACAAAGGCAGCTCGTCAACGATATCTCCACAGATACAGGCTTGCCTCCGGATGAGCATTTTCAGAATGGCCACACGTGCGGGATGTGCCAGGGCTTTCGCATAGCTGGCTATTTTGTTATCCTTTACTGAAAACTCATCTGACTTGGTGGCACCCATCGTTCATTATTATATCGTAATATTACGATAATACTTGGTACGACGCAAGTTTTTTCTAAAATCTTTTTGAAAAAAGTCCTTGTAGACGGCACTGTGGGTGTAAGCGCTCTTCATTCATTCGTTTTCTTCCGCAAACCCCAGGAGTTTGGATTAAAATTCCAGATACCGAAATTCATTAAAAAAAGTATGTTGATAACTATCTGGGGACCTTGATATTCAACACGTTAGGCTCTAGTGGCACTACTAATAGTGGCACTACTAGTAGTGCCACTAGAAATTTGCCCACCTTTCTCCTCAGCTTACAGTCTCACAAACATCCCTACACCCTTCCACCCATCTTCAATTACCTGAACGAAATACGTACCAGGAGGAAGCGATCTGACATCTACTGGTGTATTCGTATACGATGCACTACCTTCAAATACCTGTTGCCCCAAAAGATCAACAATGCGCATTTCAAATACTGCTGTGTTGGAAGCAATAATGCGCATTTCAAATACTGCTGTGTTGGAAGCAATGTGGATATAATCTGTCGTTGGATTTGGGAATATGGATAACGTGACATCCGATGCATCTTCATACCCGGTTGTACCCTCGATAAGTTTTACCACCCAGATATCCTGAAAGCCATGATTCTCCGCAATGTCAAAATCAATTGAGGAAGTATTTGCCAAAAAAGCAATGCCTCCATCCGTAGTTTTAACCACACCTCGTGGAAAATCAAAACTGGTACCACCATAATAAGATTTCCATTGAAATACTCCTTCCTGGTTGAACTTCGTCACGAGGACATCAGATGCACCTTTAATATTTGGATCATTGGGATCGTACACATTTGTACAACCAATCACATTCAGGTCTTCATCAACGACCAGATGATTATAAAATTGATCCATAGTAAATTCCTTTTCTAATATAAGATCATAGTCCAGTCGATAGACAGATGTGAGCAATGCTGTGTTGGATGCATTGATATCATTGATGCGGACTATGATGTCTCCATCAGCACATTTCAAAAACTCCATATTACTGACGACAGCCTTTGATGTTTTCAATTTGACATGCCTAACCAATACACCATTGGTATCAAATTTGAAGATTTCACAAAACGCATCTACAAACGTGTCAGCACAATCTGTGCAAAACTGGAAATCCCAACGCTCGATCTGGGTGAGCAGATATACATTCCCGTCTTCGTCCATGGCGACATCATTATTGTCAAAATCGTAATGTCCCTGGATCGGATTGGTTCGGATGTTTTGTTTCATTTCAAAACGCCAGTCGATGAAATTGAAAAGTGAATCCGGAACCGGATTTATTTTTTCCACCACCAGGGAGTCGGGTCCATAACAGGCATCCTGAATGGAGCAAAGCACACCTGACACAACTTTTGTATTATCGTCTGCAACATAGACCGCAGTGGTGCCTACTTCATCATAACTCCAATACTCGCCGGTTTCATCCAGCATTTTGTAGAGAAGGATTCGATCTTGGATCCTGACAATGACATTGATCAGTTTCACGCCAAATTCAATCGTGTAATAATGTCGTCCGAAATAATAATCGAGCGGCAGGCTGAATGTCTCAAAAGGCGGTAGTGTCTCAGTTTGAAACTAATTATTTACCTTCGATTTTGAAAATAGTTAATGATTGTCTTTTTGGGGCAAACCTAAAACAAGGCATTGATTTTACTCGTTTAAGAAAAAGAGGGACTTGCTGCCTTCTATAAATTCAGCAAGTGGTGGACTGCTATGGCTCAGCAAAAAGAGTTTAGTCACAAAAGGGTAAAGTGGACCATACGGGACTCGAACCCGTGACCAACTGTTTAGGAAACAGCTGCTCTGGCCGCTGAGCTAATGGCCCAATAATTAGAAGGGGAGGCTTACGCCTCCTTTTTCTTTCAGAAAGCAGCTAACAGCCCGTTTGATTGGCTATCCACTTTTCCTGTAAGACAACTAAATATCGGTTCCACTTTACCTAACAGTAAAGAAACAAATTATACTATATATCACATAGTAGTTGCTTGACCGCTTAAGAATGCCTATATTTGTTCTTATGGCAAAATCACTACGTCCACGAGACACCAATCAATTAGCTAAACGCATCGTTGACCTATCTACTGGTGAAGAACCCGAAACAGACCCATACAAAGGCAAGAATCCTGCTGCTGTAGAATTGGGCAGACTTGGGGGAAAGAAGGGCGGTAAGGCGCGAGCGGAATCAATGACACCGGATAGAAGAAAGGAAATAGCTAAGAAGGCGGCAGAAAAGAGATGGGCTAAGGATTAAGGGTGCTTTGGAAAATAGTACCCATTGAATATCCAGGTGGTGAATCCTCTATTCCTTTAATATCAATAAAAGAACTTGAGTACTTGTAGAAATCACCATCCAGGGTATAGAGACAATCGCACCCGTTTTCCACTGCAACAGCAAGTATCATCGAATCATACTTCATCTTTCTGTTATCAACTCCAACTTCAACATGGGCTTTTGCTGTTTTGACATTTCTATCGTATAAGATTCGACTCAGTACACGGCTTGTAGATTCAGTGAAATCGCCCCTAATTAATGAATTTGATAATTTAGAAAAGAACCTATGTTGTCTTGCCTCGTTATAAATGCAGGCGGCCTCAGCGAGTACAATAGTAGGAATGAGTATTTTGTAGCCTGCACCATTCAATGCTTTGCTTAGAGTTTGCACTCTTTCGAATCTAAAGTATTCTTCCGTGTTAGGGGTTGGTCGTTCGTCTCTAAATGCAAAATTAAAAACCATCGAATCGAAACATACAATGCGATTCATATTAAAACTATTCTTTTAGTGCTTCTTTAATTGAATTGATGCTCTCAGATATTGATAGTGACTTAAATGGCACGATTTCATTAATATTAAACGAAATTGGAGTAAGTGTTTGGCCGGATATTAGGGCTGTTCCGAATGCCTTAATTTCTTGATACAAAAGATTGCTGTAAGCAATTGCCATTTCTTTTGTCATATCACCGTTTATAACTATTCCATTGTATTGCAAAATGTGAGCTTTGGGTTTATCCCCCCCAATTTTAACCAATTCACCATAAATGGTTTTTCTGTCTTTGAATCTTTTAAGTAAGCTAATTTTATAAGCATTAAACT
>JBBREG010000266.1:0-4812 GCA_038203125.1 Chitinophagales bacterium | reverse complement strand
GTGCGACTTGGTGGCTGTGAAAACTATCGTTCCGGTCTCTACGACTGGATCATGATTAAGGACAATCATGTCGATGCGTGTGGAAGTATTCCGCTCGCGATTGACCGTGTCCATGATTACCTGAAGAAGACAAACAAAGCGTTAGGCATCACTATCGAAGTGCGCAATCTCGTCGAATTACAAACTGTCCTTGACCATGGTGGTGTGACGCGTATCATGATGGACAATTTTGAAGTACCTATTCTTGGAGAAGCGGTGCAAATGGTCGATGGCCGTTTTGAAACGGAAGCATCCGGTGGCATCACGCTTCACAATGTCCGCTCGTATGCGGAGACGGGAGTCAATTATGTTTCTTCAGGAGCACTCACACACAGTGCAGGCACACTCGATATGAGTCTGAAGATCACGTTCTCGGAAGGGTAGAACGTGAGAAGCGTGAGACGTGAGAAGCGTGAGAACGTGTGAGCTCAGACTCCCCCGTGGCTCTTCGCAATTTATTTGAAACTTCCTTAATTTTAAAGGGACAGTATTACCAGTTGAATATGACCAACGAACAGTTTACTGAGTTGTTCAGAAGCGGATGGTGAATTTTGTAATTAGATCAATCCGTTTCATTGCTGCATGCCTGTTACGACTGTTACACGTGTCTTGTCATACCAATATTGTAAATCTTCCACTTCTGTGGCAGCAAATTTTAGAGCTTTTTGCCGGGGGCGATCTAAAAATGAAAAGTATGCCAAAACCTCTATCGTATTTGAAGTAGCTGATGAATGCGAATATTGGCTTGAAGTATTTTCCAACACTCCTTATGGCGACAGAGATGAAGTAACATGGCTTCAGGGAGAAGCGCTGGAAATTTTGAAAGTAACCGATAAAATCAAAAGTAATCTGCAAGGTTAAGCGAAACATAACTTGTCCCTCTCACCTCTCACGATTCTCACGCTCTCACGGTTCTCACGTTTCTCACAATCTTCATTGTCAGTAGGTTATACATTTGATCTTCCCGGGCCTTGTCCATTCCAGACACTCAGTCACCTCCTAACATATTACTGTAAAATGATATGGTATCGTTTTTGAAAGTCAAGTGATCAAAGGCTTAACTATAACTAAGATCTAAATCCCGTTTACACGTCATGGAAGTCAAAGAGAGATCGCATCCGAGAAAAAATATTGGAGTGCATGAGCATTTTTACCTGGACATGAGGTTCTGGTTGATTGTACTGATGCTGGCGGCTTTTGTTGGCTTCCTTGTTTTTCTCTCACCAAAGTAGAGAGAACGTGACCCTTCGACACCTGACGCTCATCCATGTGCAGCTCAGGGACCGGGTGAGAACGTGAGAACGTGAGACCCGTGAGAGCGTGAGAACGTGAGATCCGTGAATCGTGAGAACATACATAATTCGCCAATCATGGAGAATGAATAAACATGGTCGATGATAACTTCACTATTCGTTATTCTGACTTCCTTATTCTGACTTCAAAAAAATTCCTTATTCTGACTTCCTTATTCTGACTTCAAAATAGCTGTGTCTACTTGGTAATCATTGAGAATGAATCTACGAGGTCAAAGTACCTTCATCTGGCTTTCTTCATGCCTTGCAGAATCTTCTTTACCAAATTGGGCCCTGTATAAATTAAACCAGTGTACACCTGAATAAGATCTGCACCCGCATCGAGATGCATTTTTGCTGATCGATAATCTTCAATTCCACCGACTCCGATAATGGTGAATTTTTTCTGACTTTTTTCGGCGAGGTATTTTACAACCGACACTGACATATTCAATTCAGGTGAACCGCTGAGGCCGCCTGCACCCATGGTTTCTATTTCAGAAAGAGATTCTTTTAGATCGTCACGTGTGATGGTTGTATTTGTTGCAATAACACCGGTAAGGTTGGTAGCAAAAATAATTTCAACAATCTCATCAAGTTGCTGGGTGGTCAGGTCAGGTGCGATCTTTAGAAAAACAGGTTTATGAAGCGTGTTTTGTTGTTGAAGAGCGGATAATAGTTGCGTCAGGGGTTCTTTATCCTGGAGTGCCCGTAGACCAGGTGTATTGGGAGAAGAGACATTGACGGTAAAATAATCAGCGAGATGATACAGTCTATTAAAACAGATCAGGTAGTCATTGACAGCTTCTTCGTTTGGGGTGTCTTTGTTTTTGCCGATGTTGACACCGATGATGATGCCGGAGGGTTTATTTTTTTCTAATCTGGATGCAAGAGCTTCGATGCCATCATTATTAAAACCCATCCGGTTGATCAGGCCACGCGATTTTATCAATCTGAAAAGTCGTGGTGTTGGATTGCCTGGCTGTGGCCTGGGTGTGACAGTCCCAATTTCAATATGACTGAAGCCCAAGAGGGCCATGGCATCCATATATTTTCCATCCTTGTCAAAACCTGCTGCCAGACCTACCGGGTTCTTAAATGTCAACCCGGCAATCGTTTTTTCTAAGGATGGATCCTGCACAGCGAATGTGCTCCTGAACATGGCACTGAATCCCGGGACTTTCATCATCCGCAACAACCATCGCATCGTCAGGCCATGGGCTTTCTCCGGGTCGAGCTTAAAAAGAAGTGGTTTGAGCTGGTTGTACACGGGGACAAAGGAAATAAAAACTGGTTTGGGGAGGCACAGAATTTGTTGAGATATTAAAATGAATTTTGCAGATTGAAAAACCAAAGTTTAGAAATGTGCGAAAATTTAAGCCTGAAAGGCTTGTAGGATAGGTATAATACCATTATTGCACGATGATGATCTTTTCTGTAAAAACTATCCTTTTCATCTGATCACGAACAACCACAGAATAATTTCCAGGAATGAGTAGAGAAATGTCCAGGTCTTTAGAATTGAAGCCAGCCTCAAGTGCAACTGACAGCACGGTTACTCCGGATGATGAAATGAATTCTAATTTTAATGCTGATCCGTTGTCTTTTTTGGAAGAGACAGTTATCATGTCCTGTGTAGGATTTGGGAAAATTTCAATACCATTCAATAATGAAATATCCTGGGTAGCGGTAATGGACTTTACAAATTCACAATCACAATCCGAAGTTTCTCTGGCAAGGCTTTTCCCTTCATTATAATCCACGATATACGACCACCAATTGTTCAGGATGCCATCCTTGTTTTTGCATGTAAAATGGGGAAGGTGTCGGAACCACCACGACATGTATCCCAAATGTCCATAGTTCCATTGTTTGGATCCAACAAAATGTTGTTCATCAAATAGGAATGGATAGCGGGTCCAATTTTCTTCATAGGACAGCACAGCATTCGGATTACTATAATCATAATCACTACGACCGTTTGGTGGAAAATGAATATTTCCTATATGTGCTGCTCCGGGTGCAATGAGATCGTATGACGTAAAAAGTTCCCAGTCATTTTTATCAACAGCATTATAATCCCATCGACCAAATGTGTGTGCCATGGCACTTTCCACCCGGTGACCAAAGGAATGCATGGCCTCTGCCACACCACGCTCATAATTGAAACCCATGACTGGCAATTGGTCAATGCATTCATTTCCATCCAGTGGTGGAGAATTATACCAGAATGCTCCATCACCTGTAAGGCGGCTTTCATACATGCCTAGAAAGGGCATTGAATACACCCACACTTCATCAATTAGCTTTTGATTACTAAGTGCACATAAATTTTGATTTAATAATAATGCGTTATAATCAAAGAAGAATCCACCAGATTGTTCAAGCTGGTGAAAAGTAGCCCAACCGGGTTCCAGGAATAATCGATACAAGGAATCGATTGTAACAAAGGTTCCTTCCAATGCAGCATAAAGATTTGTTTCATCGATGGTAGAAATGATTTTATAGTCCACTACATCACCGGCCACTGCATCCAAACTATCTGCCAGAGCAGTAGCCAATTCAGCGGGGTTGTCCCATCCAAAACGTTCATGAAAACGAAGTCCACCTTCTGCTTCGATCGGCGGATCAATAATGACCAAAGCAACTTTAACGGTTCTGGTTTTAGCTTTCTCCGGTGAAAACTTTTCAACCACATGAACCGGTGATATTGCACTTATCTGATATGTTTCCCAATAGGCTAAAATGGGAGCTGTTGAAATCACGTCAGTGGAATGGACAATGACACCTTCTTCGGTAGTTTCCAGATTTACAAAATCAGGAACATCAACTGACCAGATAATATCATCATACATCGGAAACGCATTTCCAAACGTATCAAAACCCATTAGGCTAGCTTCATACTTTGTATTAGGAAGCATCCAGATCTCCGGAGGAACCACACAAATATGATCCAGTTCTACCGCAGCATGTGGATCGATGAGTTGCCATTCACCAAGATGGACATAATTATCTCCCGTGGTTCGGCGCACTGTCATACGCACGATATGTTTGGTGACCGGAAGGAAAAAAATAAGCTGGTCCTTCACTCCATCCGTCAGTGGTGTCATATAAAAGAATGATGTATATGATCCGGTTTTTGTATTCAGTTCATCTTCTGAGTCAGCAGCCTCTAATGACCACCATCCATCACCACCCACATGAAGGATTTCAGAACCGGAGAACGTAACTGGATGCGGGAATGTAAGTGTTATAACCAGCGGATTGATATTATAGCTGCGTGCATGGGTCTCATCCCGATGATCAAAGACATCATAGATCGACCCGATATCAAGGGCACTATGTTCAACAGTACATGATCCGTTAAGGATCAACTCGTTAATATCATGGATGGGAAAGTCCAGGATCATCTGACCTGTGAGCTGATGCCCTGCCAGGAATCCAAAGACGAAAAGAGTACATTTCTTTAACATATGGCTAA
>JBBREG010000265.1:0-4819 GCA_038203125.1 Chitinophagales bacterium | reverse complement strand
TTGTTGATAAAAATAAAACTTCCCCATTCGATTCGTTTTATAATGATTTATATGAAAAAAAAATATCTAAGTTCATTTCGTCAAATATTTCAACAGAAAATGGTTTCACACTCTTTACTACATATCCTGGCTTACTTTGCGGCAGCGGATATAGCCACGAAACAAAAGCCAAAGGCGATTTTAAAATTGGATTCTTTTTTGATTATACTACAGGATTGCCGGTTATTCCAGGAAGTTCAGTGAAAGGAGTATTGCGCAGTGTGTTTGAAAAAGATATAACGCCTAAAGGTAAAAATGTAACCGGAGAGATTTCTGTGGATATTGTAAAATGGATGCTTGATGAAATAGATGAAAAAAAAATATCCGATTCATTAGACAAACAAAGAGTCAAATTTATTGTGCAAGAAATATTTGGCGATGCTGAAAAACCCGGAACTGATATTTTTTTTGATGCGATTATTGATATTGGGTTAACAGGAGATAAAGAATTTCTTGCACTTGATTTTATTACGCCACATTACCCGATTGGATTACTTAAAAATCCTAACCCAATTCAATTTATTAAAATCTTGCCTGGAGTTGGATTCCGTTTCCATTTTTTATTAAAAGAAGAAAATACTTCTATTCTTAAAGCTAATGTAAAAGAGAAATTATTCAAGTATATTTTAACTACTCTTGGCATCGGGGCCAAAACCAACGTCGGGTATGGTCAACTTATATCCGAGAAGGACTACCATGAGTTCATAAATCAAAGAAGTGAAAGCGCAAGGGAACATAAAAGCAAAAGCGATATCGAAAACCTGCATGAAAGAAAAGCTTCGAATTGGGACAACGGCAGTAAACCAGGAAATAAAACGTATGAGAAATTTGAAACAAAAACCAGGATCGAACTATGGGCAGAAAGAAGTAAGAGCATGCAAGTCGAAGGCCAGCCGAAACCTGTTTTGTTAGTCGAAGACGGAACTTGGATAGAAGCATCCAGTCTAGAAAAGGAAGGCATACTGACTGGAACTGTTTACAGTTACAGTTCGGGCAATGCAAAAATATATTTGCATATACGAGGACACCAAATTGAAAAGTCAGTTACAGGAAAATTTTCAGTTAACCAAAAGGTTCAATTAAAAGTGACTTCTATTACACGGAACAAAGAAGGCCACTTGAGAGATATTAATATAGTTGTATTAAAAAGTTAACCAGCTGTTTGCCTCTCTACTACTATATGTTCTAGCTCTGTCCCATCTCTAATTAACAATCTAATTTTTCGCGCTCTCTCATCCTTCCTAATTCCCACTACCATGAAAACCACCATCAAAAAACTATACATCGTCCTCGACCATCCCGTACGCCCGCACGAGCTCCATAAGTTCAGATCCGCTTTCAAAGATCTGGGTCGGATCGTGTACAATCGCGATGAAGAGAATAAGACTATCCAGGGCTATCCCCTTGTGCAGTTTCGTGTACACGAGGGCAAAGGTGCTGTCTTTGCGATCAATGAAGGTGCAACAGCTATCCGTAAATGGATCGCCGATAGGTCCATTCCTCTTGTCGGACCTGAAGTGTATCATGATGTCATTCTTGAAAAGCTTCCTCAAAAAGATATACGCTTTTATCGTCTGTTTCATTGGATCCCTATGGACGAACGATACTTCCATGATGCTGTAACGCCACCTCTCCATTCAACGAATGGTCATGCCGAAGAGACGGAAATTTTTGAAGGAATCTCTAAAGGAGACCTGGTGATCACATTGCCACAAGTCAAGATCAAAACGCTTTCCACTGATGTGTCAAAGACGCCTGCATGGAATCACATGTTTATGACTGATAAGGTAAAAGCGCTGGAACAAATCCTCGTCAATAATATCATCGAATTTGCCCAGGCATGCAATTGGAGAATTTCTACGAATCGTTCGCTCCATGTGCGCCTGCATGAAATCCATTCCGTCAAAAAAGTCAACCTGTATGGTGACCAGGTATTTGCATTCGACATCACCTATGCCGCGAATGTAAACCTGCCTGATCACCTGGGTCTTGGGCGTGGCAAGAGCCTGGGGTATGGCTGGCAATTGCAAAGCCGTCACCAGGATGATTTGCAAAAAAATCTTAGCGCGCTATTTCGGAAAGGATAGAAAGTTCTTTGACAAGGCTGGCAAATTAATAAAATGGAAACCCGGTTGCATTTAATCGTATCAATATATAATTATTGTCTTGCAGGTCCTTCATGATCTGCAAGGCTTTTTAAAGATCTTTAAAAACTCCCGGCCTCATGAAAAAGGCACAAACGATGCGCATGTTGCGCAAAAATCAAATCCGGTTCTGTGATTTGAATCACCCGGATGAGCTGGCGATCCTGCTGCGGATGGAACCTCTTCATCTGCAAATGCTCAGTGCATTGCCTGTGTATACGGAATTTGCTATTCCAAAACGCGATGGAAGTAAACGGTATATCGAGGACCCCTATCCACCACTTAAAAAAGTACAACGCATACTCAATCTTTGGTTACAAAGCGTCTATCATGTCTTTCGGACAGAAGCCGCTTATGGATTCCTGATCAATGCAGTGGATGAACCTCAGCCCCGTACCATCCTGACCAATGCAAAACAACATATCGGAAAACGATTTTTACTCAATGTAGATCTCGAAGATTTTTTTCACCACGTAAGTTCGGAAAAGATCCAAACCGTTTTTCAACATCATCCATTTGATTTTGATGATGACCTTACCGATCTCCTGGTCAGACTGACTACCCGGCATCAACGATTACCCATGGGGGCACCCACATCGCCCATCCTGTCCAATTTTGCAGCCATTCCACTGGATTATGCACTGCTTGAACATGCCACGACGCATATGCATGCACGATATACCCGATATGCGGATGATCTGGTATTCTCCTCAAATGATGAAATAGATATTGATGAAGTCCACCGGATATGGAGCATCATTGCACAATGTGGATTTGTGATCAATGAAGACAAAGTAAAGTATTACAGGGAGCATGAACCTCGCGAGGTTACTGGTCTTACCGTCACGGATCGTGTAGATTTACCGGCGAACTATCTTCCTGGATTGAGAAAAGAAATTGAAAAACTACGCCATATTCTGGAAGCCAACCTTCAATTTCATACCCTGCAATCAAATGTGCGCTTGCGTGAGATCAAACAAGCCGTCAGAGGCCATATTGCTTTTGCCCAAATGGTGCTTGGGGATGAAAGTGAAAGGATTGTTAAACTTCTGGATTCGTATGAGAAAGCCTGTGACCCGGCAGATGATTTTATAAGCGCTTCCTGGCTGGAGTTTGATTATATGTAAAGTTGAATCAGACAATGTAAGAACAGGACACATCAAAAGTTTTACTTAAAACGAAACCCACACATCTATGCATCTTATACTTGATACTTATGGCGCTTCTATTGAACGGGAAGATGCTCGTTTTAAAATCACGAGCGGTGAACAGGAAAGAATGATTGCTCCTTCGCGGATCAGCAGTTTTAATTTGATCAAGAATGCAACGATCAGCAGTGCGGCTATTCTATTGGCGGTGGAACACGATATTCCCATCATCATTTATAATCGACAGGGAAAACCGGCCGCCCGCATGTGGAGTAGTTACTCGGGAAGCATAGCGACGATCCGACGCAATCAGGTCAAATTAGCAGAACATCCGGATGGTATTACATTTCTGTTGCATGTGTACCGGACGAAAACCATGGAGCAATGCAGGAATCTCTCGCGGCTGGCCGAGCGAAGGCCGGCGAGACGAGAGGTGATGGAGCTGGCCGAACAACGAATGAAAGCTAAACTTGAGGCCACCGCAGCGGATGGTGCTGATCCAAAAATGGAATTGATGAATCTCGATGCAATCACGTCGCGGTATTATTGGGAAGCTTTATCTGAGGCTATGAAGGAAGATATGCCCTTTGAAAAAAGAAGCCGTCAACCGGCAGCAGATGCATTCAATGCCCTGATCAATTATATGTATGGCATGCTCTATTCGGTCGTCGAAGGGGCGGTGATATCTGCAGGCCTGGATCCGCAGCTTGGGTTATTGCATGTCGACGAATACAATGAGCCTACATTTGTATTTGACTGTATTGAGCCTTTCCGGCCGTGGACAGACTGGCTTGTATTGGAGCTGATCCTTGGAAAAAAATTGAATACCACCTGTTTTGAAGCGGAAGAAAAAGGGGTGTGGATCAGTCGTGAAGGAAAAAAGGTGATCATCCCGGCTTTTTTTGAGTACATGAAGACAGCTACTCTGTTTAATGGGCGACGCATTAAAAGGGAGGATCAGATACGTTATTTTTGCACACAACTCGCAGGGCGACTTAAATCGTTTCAGGCAGAGACGATCGACCGGCAATCCTGGGATGAGCATTCAACAATTTGACGGATATGTTACGACTGGTCAGTTATGATATAGAGAATAATAAGATCCGGACCCGGGTAGCTAAAATGTTGCTTCGGGCGGGGCTCGACCGGATACAATACAGTGTATTTATCGGGGAGATAAGTGATGAAGGATGGAGTCATTTATGGGAATCTATGGAGGGTTATACTGAAGATCAACTTGGTGAAGGAGATCAGATCTGTAGTTTTGTGATCGGACCGAGAGAGTTTAGGAAATTGCTGGTGTTAGGGAAGGTGCCGGACATTGAATATATAATGGGGGAGAAAGATGTATTATATCTATGAAAATTTACCGGTAGCATTGAAAAAACGCTGTTTCATGCCCAGAGGGGTAGCTTGTAAGAGGCTGAATATCAAAATAATGCTAAATTTGAAGGAAGAAGAATCAATTCCACTGAGAGTGCACTGAGA
>JBBREG010000264.1:0-4900 GCA_038203125.1 Chitinophagales bacterium | reverse complement strand
GGCAGATATAACAAAGGCAATGCAACTCATGTAAAGCAGGCTATCCAGGCAGTATTGAAAGCAAAACCGGCGTGGGAAAATATGGCATGGCAGGACCGGGCGGCTATTTTTTTAAAAGCTGCAGATCTCTTGTCAGGTCCGTACCGTGCACGGATGAATGCGGCAACCATGCTTGGCCAGAGTAAAAATATATACCAGGCAGAGATCGATGCAGTGGCGGAGTTTTGCGACTTTCTTCGTTTCAATGCACAATTTATGGTTGACATTTATCAGCAACAGCCGATCAGTTCACCCCTGATCTGGAACCGCATGGAATACCGGGCGCTGGAAGGATTTGTATTTGCATTGACGCCTTTCAATTTTACTTCTATAGCCGGAAATCTTCCCTGTGCGCCGGCATTGATGGGAAATACGGTGGTATGGAAACCTGCAGAAACGCAAATCTATTCTGCACATGTGATCATGGAAATATTGATGGAAGCGGGATTGCCAGACGGCGTAATCAATCTGACGTTTGTTGAAGGAACGGTTGCGGGCGAAGTGATCTTCCAGCATCCTGATTTTGCGGGTTTACATTTCACTGGCAGTACGGGTGTGTTTCAAAGATTGTGGCAGACCATCGGAAATAATATTTCGAATTACAAATCCTATCCACGTATCGTTGGAGAGACGGGGGGAAAAGACTTTGTGATTGCACATCCGTCTGCGGATGCAGTTGCAGTTTCTGTTGCTCTGGCAAGAGGTGCCTTCGAATACCAGGGACAAAAATGTTCTGCGGCAAGCAGGGCGTACATTCCTGCATCCTTGTGGCCAGCTGTAAAAAAGAAATTGACAGCAGACCTCGATTCGATGAAAATGGGAACACCCGAAAATTTTGAAAATTTTATTAACGCGGTTATAGACGAACGTGCATTTGATAAAATCACCAGCTATATCACCAAAGCTAAAAAAGATAAGGGTGCCAAAATTATTTCTGGTGGTGGATTTGATAAATCAAAAGGATATTTTATTGACCCAACGGTGATCCAGGTTACAGACCCCATGTATGTTACGATGTGTGAAGAACTGTTTGGCCCTGTGCTAACCGTGTTTGTATATAAAGATGAGGATTATAAAAAAGTACTGGGTATCCTCGATACAACATCAGGATATGCTTTGACAGGTGCCGTATTTGCTAATGACCGAAGTGCCATTGCGATGACCACTGAACGCCTTCGGCATGCTGCAGGCAATTTTTACATTAATGACAAGCCGACGGGTGCCGTTGTTGGACAACAACCTTTCGGTGGTGCCAGGGCATCAGGCACGAACGATAAAGCGGGCAGTGTCTTAAATTTGTATCGATGGGTTTCTGCCAGGACAATCAAGGAAAATTTTAATCCCCCGAAGGATTATAAGTATCCGTTTATGTCGTGAGGTGTGAAACGTACGGGCATGAATTGGGATGAGCAAGGCGGCTATCTTTCTCAATCAGTCAAGGGGCCGCGGATGTAGTAAGATCAATTATGATCTAGTATGATTTGCTTTTCCAATTCTGATTTCATCACGAGCCTGATATGGATCTGACATTTCGACAAGTTCAGCGCACCGCATGCTCACCATAAGTCTGGCATCAAAGATCATCGCAGAGGAAAATCTGCAATCAACTTCGTAAAAAAATCATTTACGATCGCGCGATTCAGGAGGATGATCATGAGCATGCCGGCAAGAGCACCGGCGAAGTGTGCTGAATGATCAATCCGGCCGCGCTCTTTACGGGCTTCCCAACTTGAATAAATGAGATAGATGATCCCGGCAATAATCGCAGGAACGGGCACAACGAAAAACAAATTTAATATCGCCCACGGTTGAAGGAGGATAAAGATGAAGACCACACCGCTGACAGCGCCGGACGCACCGATACTTGAAAACGATGGATTGTTTTGATGACGCATCGTGGTAGGCAGGTTGGCAATAATAATATTCAGCAGATAAAGGATCAGGAAAATAATTCGACCCTGGACATTTCCAAAAAGAGAAATGACGTAATTCTCGATGTATTCACCAAAACTAT
This sequence comes from Chitinophagales bacterium, assembly GCA_038203125.1. Taxonomy (GTDB): domain Bacteria; phylum Bacteroidota; class Bacteroidia; order Chitinophagales; family Saprospiraceae; genus Opimibacter. The sequence goes on along the minus strand of JBBREG010000264.1, from coordinate 2,847 downwards.
AGAGGACAAACATATTCACCATCAGGTGCATCCAATCGGCATGGACAAACCCTGAAGTCAGCAGCCTGAAATATTCTTTAGCGCCGACCTCACGGACGGGATAGTGTTTCAGGCGGTCGATGACCTGGTAATTATTAAATCCCTGCCAGGAAATAAGTGCCGTAAAAATGATAATGATCAGCGTGATGGATACTCCCATCTGTGGAAAGTTTGGTGATGAATCAGGATTATTTATTCATGATGGTATGACTCGCCCCTCAATATAGTACATGCCCTGTATATCTGCTCAAGAAATACCAGCCGGCAAAGCTGATGAGGCAATGTCATCGGAGAAATACTCAGGCTTTTATATGACATCTTATACACTTCATCATCAAATCCATAGGCGGAACCGATGAGGAATATGAGTCGCTTATGCGTGCCCTGGCGCCAGGTTTCGAGGTTTTTTGCCATCTGAATAGAACCGTATTGTTCTCCCTTTTCATCAAGCAAAATGAGTCGCGCAGGCGATAGATCCAACTGTGCTTTCAACCATTTGGCTTCCGCCGCAAGCACCTGTGTCGCTATAGTATTTTTGGAGGTCTGTATATGCTTGTATTCGAATGGCAGGTAGCGTTCGATCCGTTTGGTGTAAATGCTTTCACCTTTGGAAACCCAATCATCTGAGGCAGCACCAAAAGCCCACAGATGGACCTTCATTTTTTATTTATTTGAATACAGGAAAAACTCCCAGGGCGCCAACTGAATCTCTTCATTTGTAGGAATATTAGCCTCTTTGCCTGAGAACACATCTGACATTTCTTTGACCGGAATTACGAGTTGTGTTGTTTGGGGTTTGTCAGACATGTTGAAAATCCCCACAAAACGATCGCCTTCTTTTTCTCGCATAAAAGCATATACCCGATCCGAGACATTTACCCGCTTAGAAATTCCACCATCCTGACCATTCCAGAGTGCTTTATTTTTTTTCTTCAGGTTTAGAAGTGTGGAATAAAAAGATTCATAGCTATACGTATGAAACGGAATCGTGTCCTTTTCAAAAAAAGCAAGCCGTTTTTTTAATGGCTCTTCCTGTCCGCTATAGATCAGAGGCATACCATCTATGGTAGCACTGAATGCTGCAAACGTTTTTGCTCCTTCACCCATACGTTCAAATTCCGTACCGGCCCAACTATTTTCATCGTGATTACTTGTGAAGTACATATTGTACCCATATGTGTACCTGTTGCGGTCAGCATCCAATACCGTATCAAGCTGGTTTACACTTTTTTCACCACGTGCAACATCATTCATCAGGTGATGAAATCTCCATGCATAACCCGCAACAAAATTAGAGTCATTGCGGAGATAATTTTCTTCTCCTTCAGCCAACATGAAGATGGGTTTATTAAGGCCTGCGATCGTCCTGTTTACTTCGTCCCAATAATCGGCAGGTACACCATGCGCATGATCCACTCGAAATCCATCGATATTATAATCTTCAATCCAGAAGATCATATCATCTACAATATGTCTACGCATTTCGGGATTGTCCAGGTTGAGTTCTGCAACGTCTGTCCAGCCCCAGGGTTCTCCGGTTTCTTCATTGATCGGATCGCGGATTTCACCCTTTTCATTCTTGTTATAATATTCCGGATGCTCTGAGATCCAGGGATGATCCCAGCCCGTGTGGTGAGGTACCCAGTCAATGATGAGGTACATACCTGCTGCATGGACTGCATCTACCAGCTCCTTGAAATCTTCGTGATTTCCGAATTGTGGATTGATTGCCTGGAAGTCGGAGACAGCATAATAACTACCCAGTGTTCCTTTCCGTTTTGGGACACTAATCGGGTGGACCGGCATCAGCCATAATATATCCACACCCATTTTTTTTAATCGGGGGAGATGGGTACGAAAAGCATCAAAGGTTCCTTCAGGTGTATATTGACGGATATTGACCTCGTAGATATTTGCATTCTTTGCCCAATCCGGCGGTGTTATTCTGTGAGACGAAACATCTTGATTATCCATGGCAGGCGCTTGCTTGCAGGACAATGCTTGCATCATTGTCATACTTAAAATCATTAGTAGGGAAATCGGAATGTAAATTCCTTTCATTTGGATTGTCAATAAGTCGTAAACATATTAAATATATTCAACTATTTAGGTATGGCCGAATATTGTTTTAATTTTTGAAGCACCATACTCATATCCTTTGGCAATCCGCACTCCAGATGGATTATTTCATGAGTTGTAAAATCCTTAATTTCTATTGCAGAAGAGTGTAAGGCAGTTCTGTCAAATAAGGGTCTTTCCTGTTCCTCATCCTTGCCCAACTTGTATTTTTTCCTCCCCTTGATAGTAGAAAGCATAAAAGGTCCTGATGCTCCATACGTCGTATCGCATAAGACAGGGTGACCAATCGAGGATAGATGAACCCGTATCTGATGTGTCCGGCCTGTTAAGGGGTTCGCTTCAACGAATGTGTGATTCCGGAACACCTCAATCACACGCCACTTCGTAATACTTTCTTTACCTCTCTTCGTAATGATCACTTTTCCTGTAGTCTGTGTAAAAAGTGGCTGTTCAATTACGCCTTCTGCCTGTAACAATTTCCCTTCTACTATTGCCTGGTACGTCTTTGATACAGTGCGTTTTTCAAACTGATCACTATACCAACCAAATGCATCAGGATGTTTGCAAAAAAGAACGATGCCACTTGTTTCAAAATCCAGCCTGTGTAACGGACGTGCCTCAGGGAATTTGGAGAGCACCCACATCGAAGCTGAAAGTTTGTCTTCGTGGTACCGATCAGGAACACTCAATAATCCGGAAGGTTTATACAGCGCTACGAGTGTGTCGTTA
>JBBREG010000263.1:0-4900 GCA_038203125.1 Chitinophagales bacterium | reverse complement strand
ATGCGTCGTGTGTATGAGGTGATTACGGGCCCCATGAGTTCTTCCCACATTTTCTCCACTCGCGTCTGGTATAATTTCGAACGCAGTTGTGGCGACTGTGTAAAAATCTGCAGCCATTCTTTGAGTGGTTTATTATTATCGCCACGTGAAGTCATAGTATCAAAGGTAAGGTGTAATTGCCGGCTGGTTTGATAACGTTTACGAAGCGATCAGGATTTCATGCATCATGTGTGAAGGAACGAATGTCCCTACTCTATTTCGACTGGTATCGGACACCAGGATCTGTCCATATCCGGGCTGGATCAGCATCTCCATAAGTTTTCCCAGCCGTCGTTCATCGAGTTTATCAAAAATATCATCAAGGATGAGCAGGGGTTTAAATCCGCATTTCTCATTCAATAAATTATACTTGCTCAGATGAAGTGAAAAGATCAACGATTTGATCTGTCCCTGTGATCCAAATTCTTTAGCAGGCATTTGTTTGATGTTCAGGTTAAAATCATCTTTATGAATTCCAGTATTGGATCGTTGGGTGTTTTTATCCTGTTCCCAGTTCATATCTGCTAAAATGATGTATTCTTTGTTCGTAAGTTGACTTTCATATTCAATTGTGACATCTTCTCTTTCTTCAGATAAAGTTTTATATGTATCCCTGATTTGTTTTTCGATTTCTCCAGTCATCCATCTGCGCCTTGAAAAAATATAGGATGCATAGGGATTCATTTGTTCGTCGTAGGTATCGATCATGCGTTTGAGGTCCGGAAAGATTTGTTTTAATGCTGCATTGCGCAACTGCAGCAGATGATTGTAAGTCATCAGTGACGTAAGGTAGTCCGGGTCGATCTGACAGAGGAGATGATCAATATATTTTCTCCGGGCGACCGAATGACCCGTGACGAGTTCCACATCTTTTGGAGCCGAAATAACGACCGGGATAAATCCGAGATGATCACTGATGCGATTCCTGGGTACTTCATCCAGCAATATTTCCTTTGTTTGTCCGGGCCGGACTTTGATCGTGATATTGTGTTGTGACGATCCACGGGCCAGATCACCTTCGATCCTAAAGAAAGATTCGCCGTTTCTGGCCACCCTGTTATCCTGGGAGGTAAAGTAACTTTTTCCTACACAGAGGTAGTAGAGTCCGTCCAGCAGATTAGTTTTGCCGGTACCATTCAGTCCGTGGACAAGATTGAAGCGATCTCCCATTTCAAAGCGCGCATTGGCATAGTTTTTAAAGTTGGTAAATGTTACCTGCCGGAAGGCCAATGGCTTCATGAATAGACTTTATAATAGAACCTTATCTTTGACGTCCGGCTAATATAGTTTTTATGGCTCAGGTAAAAGAAAAAAAGACAAATACTGGTGCTGCGGCATCTAACGGCATTGACAAGAATACCTATCGCAACTGGTATGAGGTGATGATGCGGATCAGACGTTTTGAGGAACGGTCGCTGAAGATGTATTCAATCAATAAGATCCGAGGATTTCTCCACGTCTATATTGGCCAGGAAGCAATCGCTGCGGCTATTACAACTGCTCTCAGGCCTACGGATCCGATTGTGACTGCATATCGCCAGCATGGTATCGCCTTGTGTCGTGGTGTAGAAAGTAAAGCCTGCATGGCGGAGCTTTTTGGCAAGGAGAATGGTGTCAACAAAGGAAAGGGCGGCTCCATGCACTTCTTCTCCAAAGAGCATTTTTACTTTGGTGGAAACGGGATCGTTGGAGCCCAGATCCCTATTGGGACAGGTATCGGGTTTGCTGAACAGTACAAAGGGACAGAAAACATCTGCCTGACGATGTTTGGCGATGGTGCTGCCCGCCAGGGAGCGCTGCATGAATCCTTTAACATGGCTATGCTATGGAAACTACCGGTGTTATATATCTGTGAGAATAACTACTATGCAATGGGTACCTCTGTCGCCCGGAGTAGCAATGTAACCGATCTGTATAAGCTCGCTTTATCCTATGAGATGCCCTCGTCGTGGGTTGACGGGATGGATGTGATGAAGACCCATTATGCGATGGCTGAGGCTGCGGCACATGTGAGATCGGGTATAGGGCCATATCTGCTTGAAATAAGAACATACCGATACCGGGGCCACGCGGTGTCTGATCCGGCGAAATACCGTACTCCGGAAGAATTGGATACGTATAAGGGACAAGATCCGATTGAACAGCTCAAAGGGTATTTGCTTGAACATAAAGTGATGTCGCAGGATGAGTTGGATGTAATTGACCAGGCGATCATGCAGGAGATTGATGAGGCGGAGGCTTTTGCGGAGCAAGGGGAATATCCGCCGGCTTCCGAGTTGTATACGGACAATTATGTGCAGGAGGATTATCCGTTTATCAGGGATTAGGTTTATAGATGCCGATTCTAAAGAACTAAAAGAGGCTTAGGAAAAGGCGGAGGCTAAGGATAAGGCAGAGGCGAAGGATAAGGCAGAGGCAGAGGCGAAGGATAAGGCGTTTTAGGTCATTAGGAAGTTTTACAGTATTTAAGACTGAATTTATTGGTTACTGTTCTGATCTGCATGAACCTATGCATTAAATATTATTTTAATACTGTAGTATATTTACATTTTATTTCATTTATTCTTTCTTGCTGCCATGTTTTATGATCTAATTGTATGATTATCTGTAATTTATAAATTAATTATTATAATAATACTGTAGTATATTCACAATTACCTTCTGAAAGGTTTTAGACCGTCATGTAAGCCGCATTTTATCCTAAACCCTAACTACAACATAACTAAACCTCCGCCTCATCCTCCGCCTCCGCCTTATCTATTATTTTTTTATCATATGTTCCGTATCACCACGATTTGTTACTTTTGCACCACTTTTTTAGAAAAATAGATATCCATGGCGATCAAACGCAAGCAGGTCAAAAAGAACACTGACACCCTTATCGACCTTTCACAGGCTAAAACCCAAGCAACCGGTTTTTTTGAACAGAATCAAAAAATGATCCTGGGTGGCATCGCCGCTTTAATAATTATCATAGGTGGTTGGTTTGTCTACATTAATCTGATCAAGGGACCGAAAGAAGAAAAAGCCATGTCGCAAATGTGGATGGCACAAATCCAGTTCGAACAGGATTCATTCCAGGTCGCATTGGATAATCCGGGTGGAGGTTACCCCGGTTTCATAGATATCATCAAAGACTACAAAGGCACAAAAGCAGGCAACCTGGCTAACTATTATGCCGGTGTATCAAACCTCAACCTTGGCAACTTTGATGCCGCCAAATCTTTTCTCGAAGATTTTAATCCTGAAGGCCTGATTGGGCCGGTAATGAAACATGGTACTCTGGGTGATGCCTACTCTGAATTAAATCAGATGGACAAAGCAATGGATCAGTATAAAAAAGCAGCTGCAGGTTCAGATAATGAGCTGTTGACTCCATATTATCTCAAAAAACTTGCATTACTTCATGAAATGCAAAATGAAAAGGATAAAGCTTTGGAGATCTACAAAAGAATTAAATCAAACTACCCAAACAGCAACGAGGCATTGTCGATTGACAAATATATTGCCAGAGCTGAAGCTGAGTAATCATGGCCTCAAGGGATGCAGCACCGGATATCAGCTTGCCTGATGGCAAACCTTATAAATTCGGGATTGTCGTTTCCCAATGGAATGCTGACATCACGGATGCTTTGACGGAAGGAGCACGTTACACTTTGCTTGAAGCGGGTGTCCTTCCGGAAAATATTGAAATGCTGGTTGTACCCGGTTCCTTCGAACTACCCTGGGGTGCGCGTCAATTAATGAAGGCTGATAAAAAAGATGGCATTATCTGCCTGGGTTGTATCATTCATGGTGAAACCAGACATGATGAGTATATCGCTGCTGCTGTAGCGAATGGCATCATGCAGTTAAGTCTCGCCTCAGGAATTCCGGTCATGTTTGGAGTGCTTACAACTGAAAATGCTGAACAGGCCAAAGAACGTGCCGGCGGTAAGCATGGCAATAAAGGGGCAGAGGCTGCTGCCACAGCATTACAAATGGCTTTTATCAAATCAGGCAACAAATCAGATAAACGCAAAATCGGTTTCTAATGAAATTGATAGCTATCGATACAGGTCATTTCAAATTAGATGGTGGTGCCATGTTTGGGGTCGTACCTAAAACGATCTGGGAAAAGATGATCCAGGCAGATGATCACAATCTATGCAGCTGGACAATGCGTAGTCTTCTCGTGGATATAGGCGATCAAAAAATTCTCATTGATACGGGTCTTGGTGATAAACAAGATGAGCGGTTCTTCAGCCATTATTTCCTTCATGGTGAACATACACTGATGAGTTCTTTGTCCGATGCAGGTTATCAGGACTCAGATATCACAGATGTCATCATCACACATTTTCATTTTGATCATGTGGGAGGTGCCGTCAAAAAAGATGCTGATGGAAATTTACTTCCTGCTTTTCCAAATGCGAAATATTGGACGACGCAGCGTCACTATGACTGGGCATTCACGCCTAATGCCCGCGAACGGGCTTCTTTTTTGAAAGAAAATTTTGTTCCGTTACATGAGGCTGGAGTGCTTCATTATTTTCCTGAAGAGTATGGTTATACGTGGAATGACCATCTGGCTATACGTCTTTCTTATGGTCACACTGAATCGATGATCATACCTGAAATCAGGTTACGTAGCGGAAAGTTTTTAATATATGCTGCAGACCTGATTCCATCAGCGCATCATGTTGGCTTGCCTTATATCATGGGGTATGATATTCGTCCGCTGGTGACCTTAGAGGAGAAAACCAAATTCCTCACTGAAGTGGCACAGAAAGGACATTATTTGTTCCTTGAGCATGATAAGGACACCGAATGTATTTCGATCAGACTGGATGCAAAAGGACGACCATCAGTTGACCGAAAA
>JBBREG010000262.1:0-4921 GCA_038203125.1 Chitinophagales bacterium | reverse complement strand
AAGATACCCTTCGTGCCAGGCTCCTCAAAAAGGGATATGATCCTAACCGCATCAGACCTGATCAGGCAGCCGAGTTTCAGGATGTTGTCCTGCAAACGATTGTGGAGATTGAATCCGAAGGCAGCAACGAGAGCATGAACGATACCATAATTTCAAAAGTCGATACGCTTCCGGTGAATGATCCACAGACGCAGGCCGAAAAAGAAGAAGTTCAGAAAACTGACGATATACCAAAAATACGACCTACTATATATGGTCAGGAAATATTCAGGAATCAATCGATTGAGGTTTTTAAAAATTCAGAAGATATCGTTCCACCCGAGGATTATGTCATTGGCACCGGAGATAAGATAGGTGTTGTGGGTTTTGGACGATCACAATTTGACCAGATATTGGAAGTAAATCCCGATGGATTTATCACACCATCGTCCATTCCCAGGATCCCTGTCCGTGGACTGACATTTGGTGCGCTGAAAGAACTTTTATATCAGCGTTTTCAGCAATATTATGTGATCTCCCGTGGTGAATTTCAGGTGACCATTAATAAACCCCGAAACATTACGGTAAATGTGTTTGGAGAAGCTGTTTCACCCGGATCATATACATTGCCCGCATTTAATACCGCCTTTAACGTCATTAGCGCAGCGGGCGGACCTACCGTTATCGGTTCTGTACGAAATATTAAAGTCATTAGTGGTGGTAATGTTCGTAAGCTGGATGCATATGAATTTATGAGTGATCCCTCTGTCGCGCGCAATTTCTTTTTACAAAGCAATGACTATATCCACATTCCGGTCGCAGAAAAAGTCGTATCCATAGAGGGCGCTGTCGTTCGGCCTTTCATGTATGAATTACTCGACACTGAAAATCTGACCTCGTTACTTACGTATGCGGGTGGTGCAAAAGCAAATAGTTTTTTATCTGATGTACAGGTGATCCGGTACCTCGATGACAGACAGGTCGTAACGAATATTAATTATAAAGAGTTATCCGTAGGTGGGGGTGATTACATCTTGTTAAATGGTGATCGCGTAATGATCAAAACGATCGATGATGATGCGGTCAATTTTATCACCATCAATGGGGCAGTTCAGTTTCCTGGCAAGTATGAGCGCCGTCAAGATATGCGAATATCAGATCTGCTTGCACAGAGCAGATTAAAACCGGAATCCCGTCTTGATTATGCTTTTGTATTAATCCATCAGCCTGATAACACGTACAGATATCAAAGAGTAAGTATTGAAAATATTTTGGCTAATCCGGCTTCTCCGGAAAATATTATACTCCAGGATTTAGACCAGGTCCAGATATTGACACTTTCCTCTTTTACAGAACAAAGGACCTTTACTGTCAGTGGTGCTGTCAGAAAACCTGAAACATTCTCAGTTGATCCCATCGGACAAATTAAACTGGAAGATGCCATATTGATGGCAGGTGGTTTGAATCTGCAGGCATCAGATTTTGGATACATCATCCGAAGAGATCCGGCAGAACCAAAAACAGTCAGCTATTTACGTGTAAACCTGAGAGAGGCCTTTAATAATCCTGATGCTGAGGACAATGTCAATATTTTGGCTGGCGATCGAATTGTCGTGTTTAATAAATCGGATTTAAGAGATAACCTTACAGTATCCATATTTGGTGCGGTTCGTAAACCCGGGACGTTCTCCTATGGTCCAGATATGTCTTTGGGGGACGTCATTAATCTGGCTGGAGGTTTTACATTCTCCGCAGACAGGGAAAGGATTAATATCGCACGAAGTGAATTTAGCGCCGGAAAAGATCTGAAGATTACTGAATACACTGCACAATTATCACCTGACTTTAGTTTGAATGCTGAGACAGACAAAAGCGTGTTGCTGATGCCGTACGATCACATTTATGTCCGGGAAATACCAGAGTTCGAACTTCAGCAAACGATTACGCTTAAAGGAGAAGTCAAATACCCGGGCGTCTATGCCATTCTGAAAGACAATGAACGTATATCAGATTTGATTGCCCGCGCAGGAGGATTGACAGGTGAAGCTTTTGCAGATGGTGCGCGTATGTATCGGCACGGTGATTCAACAGGACTTGTCGTAATTAACCTGAGTGAAATTTTATCAAACAATAATATTCCATCCAATGTAGCGCTTCGGAGTGGTGATGTCATTGATATTCCCAAGAGTCGCGAGCTTGTTACTATCGGAGGCAATGTAAACCTGGATGAGGAGTATTCAGACAGATATCTTCAGGGAGAAAAATCAATATCTGTTGCATTCCGTGGTGAAAAAAGTGCAAAATATTATGTTGATAATTTCGCCGCAGGCGTAAGTGAAGAAGGTGCACCATCAGAAATAAAAGTTCAGTATGCAGATGGTCATGTCAAAAAAACCCAAAAGTTTTTATTCTTTAATACGTACCCGAAGGTGACACGAGGTGCAATTATAAGTGTTGGTGATAAGTCAGTAAAACCCGTGTCCACAGAAGAGAAGGAAGACATTAATTGGGGAACCATCCTGAGGGATACCCTGACACAGGCCACTGCAGTACTCACAATTCTGATATTAGTTGATCAATTAGGCAAATAGCACCGTTCTAGGACCATGGCAAAAATTCGTGATCTTGATTTAGGGGAGTTTCCTTTATTGCTGGCACCGATGGAAGACGTCAGTGATCCTCCGTTTCGGTTCTTGTGCAAGGAGCAGGGTTGTGATATGCTCTACACGGAATTCATTAGTGTAGAGGGGTTGATCCGTGATGCGGAGAAAAGTATGCAGAAGCTCGACATCTATGACCACGAACGACCCATTGGGATTCAGATATTCGGTGCTGAAATGGAATCCATGGTACAGGCAACAGACATCGTGCTGGAAGCCAAACCAGAATTACTTGATATCAATTACGGATGCCCGGTCAAAAAAGTAGTTTGTAAAGATGCAGGTGCAGGGATCCTTAAAGACGTCCCAAAAATGATCAGGCTTACAGAAGCCATTGTAAAACGAAGCCATCTTCCCGTGACTGTCAAAACAAGACTTGGATGGGATGAAGATTCAAAACACATTGTTGATGTTGCAGAGCGTCTTCAGGATATCGGGATTGAAGCTCTCTCAATTCATGCACGCACACGGTCACAGATGTATAAAGGAGAAGCTGACTGGACCCTGGTAGGGGAAGTGAAAAATAATCCGCGTATGCATATTCCGATTTTCGGAAACGGGGATATTGACACACCTGAAAAAGCAAAGGAATATAAAGAGCGATATGGCGTGGATGGCATCATGATCGGACGAGCCAGTATCGGTTATCCCTGGATCTTCAGGGAGATCAAACACTATCTGGCGACAGGTGATAAATTGAAACCTCCTGGATTACATGAACGTGTAGATGCTGCGAGGAGACATCTCCGGCATTCGATCGAATGGAAAGGTGATAAACTTGGTGTATTGGAAATGCGGAGACACTACACGAACTATTTTAAGTCCATGGAAGGAATAAAACATTTTCGTGCCCAGTTAGTCTCTGAAATGGAACCTACCAACTTGTATGAAATCCTGGATCAGATAGAAGAGCATTATACCACGTTGTTTTTGGAAGCCGTATAGTCCTGTCTGGACAAATACTGCCTATCCGGTTCACATTAATATCTTCACCTGACGTATTCCTTTCTTCACATGGTGCTGGAATTATCATCTTCCGAAAAAGAACTGTTTAAGATCGTCGCTGGAGTTGCTGATCAACTTGGTCAGCAGGTATATGTCGTAGGTGGATTTGTCCGCGACAGACTCTTACAAATACCATCCAAAGATATTGACTTTGTTACCGTTGGTGATGGTCCATTACTGGCAGAAAAAGTTACCCTGGCACTGGGAAGAGAATCTTCTTCTTTATCCATATTTAAAACTTTCGGCACCGCCATGCTCAGATATGGTGACCTGGAACTTGAATTTGTTGGTGCGCGCAAAGAATCTTACCAGGAACACAGCCGAAAGCCTGAAGTTGAAACAGGAACATTGAGAGATGATCAGTTGCGAAGGGATTTTACCATTAATGCGCTTGCCATAAATATTCAGGGCCTTCCGTTATATGAAGTTATTGATCCGTTTCAGGGCATCCTCCATTTGGAAGAGAAAAAAATTTTAACACCATTAGCACCCGAACAAACATTTTCTGATGACCCGCTCAGAATGATGCGCGCCATTCGGTTTTCTTCTCAACTTGGTTTTGAAATAGATGACAACACATTTGATGCGATCAGATCCATGTATTCCCGATTGGAGATTGTATCAATGGAACGCATCACAACCGAACTAAATAAAATAATTATGTCACCTGTACCCTCCTCCGGATTCAGGTTACTGGATCAGGCAGGGATACTAGCGATGATCTTTCCTGAGATGATATTGCTCAAAGGTGTAGATCTCATTGATGGACAAGGTCACAAGGATAATTTTTACCACACGCTCCAGGTATTAGACAACATCTCAGAATACACAGATAATTTGTGGTTGAGATGGGCGGCAATTTTGCATGATATTGCAAAGCCTCAAACCAAGAAGTTTGAAAAAGGTCATGGGTGGACTTTTCATGGCCATGAGGCATTAGGTGCTGCCATGGTGCCAAGAATATTCAGGCGGATGAAGTTGCCACTGGATGATAAAATGAAATATGTGCAGCAGCTTGTACGATTACATCTGAGGCCTATTGCTTTAGTGCAGGAAGAAATCACGGACTCAGCTATACGCAGACTCCTATTTGATGCAGGCGATGACCTGGAAGACCTAATGACGCTATGCCGCGCTGACATCACATCAAAAAATCCCAATCGTGTATCCAGGTATCTCCATAACTATGATATGGTCATTCAAAAGCTCAGGGAAGTGGAGGACAAGGACCATATGCGTAACTGGCAGCCACCGATTTCTGGTGAGGTAATTATGGA
>JBBREG010000261.1:0-4954 GCA_038203125.1 Chitinophagales bacterium | reverse complement strand
CTCGCTCTCTTCGATTCATCCTCTAAGCCTGTGCTGCGATTACGATTTCCTTTCACCTGGCTATTACCTAAGAGGTAGGTGAAGTTGAGTTTCACCTGGCGGCTTTCCCATCCACCATACGCATTCATCTGCAGTGCACCGAAATTATTGCGACCTGCCCATTTCATGCTTTTGAAGATGTCGCCTACACCCAATTTGATATTGCCCCGGTCTTTCCAGATCTTCTTCTGAATTCCTGCATCGATCGCCCACATTTCGTCGGAAGCAAAATTACCGCCCCAGATGCCGGGTGAATTATACCAGCCGGAAAGTTCAAACGTAAAGCTCTTTGGCAGAGCAAAGGTGTGCTGCAAGTAAATATTGAAAGTCGTGGCGCTGATGTCCACGATCTTATTATCGCCAAAATCAGCGGTGTTGTGCACATTGGTTACACCCGTATTTGCAAATACATTCCACCATTTAGCGAGCGTAAATGGATAACTGACACTTAACGAAAACACATCCTGTTCAGCAACGTTTTCTGTAGTGATAAATGCAGCCCTGGTGCCGGATGTATCTGTTATTTCAGCCATTAAGTCATTGGTATGTGAGTAAGTTAGACTTGTATTCAGTGTGTAATTAAATGTATGTCCAAGCTGAATACTGTTAGAGTATTGCGGACGTAAGAATGGATTCCCTTTTTGGAATGTCAGCTCATCCAGCTTGAATTCGAAAGGATTGAGGTCTTTGTAATTTGGCCTGTCGATTCGTTTGCTGTATGTAATCCGGAAAGTGTGTTTTTGACTAGCATTATAGGTTATGCCTCCACTTGGAAAGAAGTCTACATAGTCCTGCTTAACGGTTTCATCACCCTGTGGTTTCTGACTCGTCAGGTCACCCTGGCTGTCAGTTTGTTCAGCGCGCACCCCCAGTTGTAATCCAATTTTCTTCCACTGCCTGTTATAATTAGCATAGACAGCATTTACATTTTCCTCGTATTCAAATGAGTTGGTTCGATCAATGTTCAATACGGGTTCATCATCAATGATATCATAAAACTCATACGTATTATCTGTATTGATAAGAGCCAGTTTGAAGCCGGTCCCAACCGTTCCGCCAAAAAGGCCTTTTTCAAAATCAAGCTTCATGGTTTTGATATCAATATTGGTTGGCATATTGGCAGCGAAGATCCGGGTAGACGTTAGCTCTCCGGTGGTTGGGTCGGAATAATAATTTGGTTGGTAGGAATTACCCATGCTGGAATATTTTCCATAATCCACATCCACGTTCAGGATCGTTCCTTTCTTATTGTCAAATTTGTAATTCCCATTGATGTTATAATTATCGCGGCTGCTTTCTACGGAATTGGTTGCACGCAATAGTTCAACAGGTGCTGCATTTTGTGAAGGATAGATCGTTGTGTTGATTCTGCTGTTCCATTCATCATCATTGATAAATCCATCAAACAATACACCAAAGGTTGAATTAGCCGATGCTGATAGATCCACTCCGGCTCTCAAAGAATAATTCTCCCAACTGTTGCTTCCCTGATTTTTTTGATTTGTATAGAGATCAGGTGTCGTACGTTCGAAAAAAGCGTAGTCACTATTTTCTCCTTTTGCAATATTGATATTCCCAAATACATTGAGCAGTTTCGTTCGGTTATTTATACTAAGACCGCCATTATATCTTCCATGGGTAGCCTGATTGTACCCTAAATTCAGATTTGCATTCGTGCCAAGTGATTTGTCTTTGATCAATCTGATATTGATAATTCCTGCATTGCCGGATGCTTCATAGCGACTGGAAGGTTGCGTGATGACCTCGATTGCTTCTATCTGGGATGACTGTAGTGATTTCAGATAGTTTGCAAGATCATCTCCCGTCAATATGGACTGTCGTCCATCAATGTAAACTTTGACACCGCTTTTGCCGATCAGCATCAGGTTGTCATTATTGTCTACAACGACCCCGGGAGCTTTGCGCAACAATTCAAGACCATTGTTTCCAATCGCATTGATACTGCCTTCCACATTAAAAATAGTTTTATCAGGTTTTACTTCGACAAGGGGTTTCGTGGAAGCAACCACCACTTCACCCAGTTCAGTGGCAAATGGAGAAAGAACAATCGCATTCAGTGTGCTGATCTGATTTTCGGTAACACTGATTGGTTCTGAGATATACGTATCATAACCTACGAATGTAATATTGAGATAGTATGATCCTGCCCGAAGATGCGTCATCGTAAACGAACCTGATTCATCAGAATATCCGGCTTTGGCCATAGAAGAATCAGACAGGTTAAATAAAGTCAGTGTTGCAAAAGTGATGGGATCTTTATTTTCATCAACGATACGTCCTTGTACACCTGTCTCCGGGGTCTGGGCAAAAAGTGATGTCAATGAAATACATAGAGAAACAAAAAGAGTAGTATATTTTTTCATCTTGGTCAGGTATTGAGTTTTCAACAGGACCCAAAATTGACCCGAAAGGTTGCATTGCCACCATTTTTATCGACTAAGTACCCGTATTATAAGATGTTTCAGGTAATAGCTGATTAACAGTCCACAGGTAAATATGTGGCATCACTCGTTTTAGGTTAATTTTGGCAGATGATAACCTGGCTGAAAGGGGCATTTCCGTCATTATCCATAATGTGTATGTTATGGATATCAGCTTATTATCCACTGTGGGCTCAGATTGACACGGCCATTATATTGCCCTCCATTGAAGTCACTGCCGAGCGTATCGACCTGACGAATATCGGTAAACATACAGACCGGATTGATAGCCAGGTCATTGCTGCACGTCATTATGACAACCTGGCAAATTTGCTTTCCATGAACACGGCTCTCTACATCAGATCCTATGGTGCAGGTACGTTGTCTACGCTGGGTATTCGTGGCGGCAGCTCATCACACACCCAGATCTTGTGGAATGGTATCCCCTTGCGCAACCCGATGATCGGGCTGGTGGATCTCGCACTATTGCCAACTTCTTTTATTGATCAGGCTGCTGTTCATTATGGCGGACATGGTGCAGCATTCGGATCAGGGGCAGTAGGGGGTTTGATTTCATTAGGCAATGATCAGATCCGTAATAATGACAAAATTGCAATAGGTCTTGCTATAGGTAGTTGGGGAAAACGTGAAGGGAATATTCGATTAGACTATGGATTTAAAAAGTTCCGTTTTTCATCCCGTGTATTCACACACGCAGCTGAAAATAATTATCAATACAAGTTGAATAAGGATAGTGATGAAAGACAACAAGTTCATAATCGTGTTGAAAACTTTGGATTTCTACAAGAGTTAGCATGGATACCAAACTCCGATCAGCAAATCGTTGGCAGGATATGGTATCAATATGCTGACCGGCAGATTCCACCTACATCAACACAGACTACCAGTAAAGCAGCACAACAGGATGATAATCTGAGAACATCGTTGCAATGGAATCTGCATAAGACAAAAACGAAATGGCAGCTAAAGACCGCTTTTTTAGATGAGCGAATAGACTATCAGGATACACTCATTTTATTGTACACCTCCAATCGATTTCGTACGTGGCTGGCGGAAGCATCTGTGGCACATCATTTCACACAACGATTGCATATCACCGGAGGATTGTATACGGAAATCGCCAATGCAGATTCCGAAAATTATGAAACCATTACGGACCGGAATCAATCAGCTTTGTTTACGTCTGCAGGTTATTCGTTGGGAGATTGGTATTGGCGATTACAACTCAGAGAGGAGATTACAGATGGAGTTTGGTCACCCTTACTTTATGATCTTGCTGCAGAATATTCGGTGCTACGTAATCTTTCGGTTAAAGCAAGTGTCTCACGCAATTACAGAACTCCTACACTAAACGATCTTAACTGGAAACCAGGCGGGAATCCAGGTTTAGTTCCTGAAGAAGGATTGACTGCAGAAGGTGGAGTGTATTATAAAAGCAAAAATGAAAATCGCAGCATTGCCACATCTATCACAGCTTATACACGGCAGATAGAAGAGTGGATCATGTGGATGCCACCCGTACAGGGAGTGAACAATTTTTGGTCCCCGGTCAATATTGCAAGTGTCTATAGCCGTGGTGTTGAAGCGCGGGTGAAAGGTGGATGGGAAAAGGAAAAATCCCGGATTGAATTACAGACAGGAATGGATCTTACATGGTCCACGTTTGAGACACCGTTAAGAGAATTTGGTATTGCTGCAGGAGATCAACTGTTCTATGTACCTGTGGAAAATATAATGGCCGGCATCTCACTGAGTACCAAAAGATTGCAATTATTTTACCATCATCACTGGTTTGGTCCTGCCAATGGGATCAATGACGACCTCGCAGCCTCAAATATTGCCTCCGGAGGCATAACTCTTGGGTTTGAGGCGCGTAGGCTGAATGGCCTGGTCTTTCTCCAATTTGACAACATCTGGGATACACCATACAGGGTGGTTGAACGGCGGCCCATGCCAGGCAGGACCTTTACGGGCGGGGTAAAGTTCTCATTTGACTAGAATCTTGCGAATTTCCTGCCAGAGGGTCACCGTGAATGCGTAACTTTAAGCCCCATTAAGGATCCAACACTTTAAAATGCAGCAGATGAAAATCCTGTTATCCCTCCTGTTTTGTGTAACACAATCACTCGTTTTCAGCCAGGTAGTGGCCACTTTTGAAGAATACAATCTGCCACGAGGCGGACACCTTAATGATGCTTCTCCGGCAGATGGTTTTACTAGTGGATCTATAATTCTTCCCAATGATTACAATGCAGATTTTGATTTTTGGTCAGGATATGCAATCTCTGCCGATACGAATACGACCACACCCGGATTTCTAAATCAGTATAGTTCGATTGTGGGAAGTGGCGCTCAGGGTACAACACATTATACAGTTGGATACGTGTATGATCCTGAATTTATTTATCCAACCGGTAAGGCAGCAGGCAAACCTATGATTGGTTTTTATGTAA
>JBBREG010000260.1:0-4959 GCA_038203125.1 Chitinophagales bacterium | reverse complement strand
CCCATGGCTGGGTTACAGCTCATCTGGGCGATCGTGTTCATGTTCATCGTGGCCAGTAAGACGCGGCTGCCCATGTTGGCAGCAGCAACTGCAGCTTCACAACCGGCGTGTCCGGCCCCTACTACGATGACGTCATATTCTGGAAACATGGGGCGCAAAGATACGGAGATAAGAGAAAGCGGAAGAGGTAGGAGAAGGCTAAGGCAAAGGATGGACAGTTACTTCACTGAATTCCACTCATACTTCTTATTTCAGTGCCGTAAAACATTTACAGATGGAAAGCAGAATAAGGAGGTCAGAATAAGAATGGCGAAGTAATGTTAAAACTCAAGTGCAATGTGGAGGCTTAGTTTTCCTGCCGGGGAGAAAATAACCCATGGTTGGGGTTCTTTAATATCTTTTGGTCGGAATTTAGCAATTGATCTGTGGCAGAAGCCAATACAGAATCTTTAACCTTCAGTCACCTCAACCTGAAAAAGTTTATAAAATATCAGAAAACGTTAAGACGAATTTATGATTTGGCAGGAATACTTCGTAATCCTGAAAGGTATTTCCTCAGTTCCTGAAACGAAACGGTTTTTTCTTTAAAATAATCCAGCGCTTTTGCCTTCTCATCCTCGCTTGCTTCCAGGCGAAGCAACATATTATGCAGATGCATCTTCATATGCCCTTTCTGGATGCCCGTAGTAATGAGTGATTTTATGGCAGAAAAATTTTGCATCAAACCTGTAGCTGCAATGATCTGCATGAGTGTGGGCGCATCCGGATTACCCAACATTTCAAGTGATCGTTTAGCAACCGGATGTAAAGTTGTTAAGCCACCAATGGTGCCGACTGCCAGTGGAATTTCCAATTCAAATCTGAAGATGCCTTTGTGGATCGTGCATTTACTCAGACCGGCATATTTCCCATCGCGCGATGCATAGGCATGACCACATGCTTCCACGGCGCGAAAATCATTAGCTGTTGCTAATACGACAGCATCAATTCCATTAAAAATGCCTTTGTTATGGGTTGCTGCCCGATAAGGGTCAATGTGTGAAATGCGAACGGCTGTATAAAATCTACGCGCAAATTCTTCCGGCTCAAGATCCCCTTCAAATAATCCAAGATCTACAGTAGGACATTCTACCCAAGCTAACACTTTACAATCCGGTGTGTAATTAGACAGAATCGCCATGATCACTTCCGGCGCTGGCACATCGGTGGATAAATTTTTATCAAACCACACAGGCAGCGCTTCCGCACATACTTCCAATACCGAATTAATAAAATTGGCGCCCATGGAATCTTTCGTATCCAGCTCCACCAATAATTGATAATATCCCGGCTCGCGATCTGTCATATTGATCAGTGAAATCTGTTTGATACCACCACCCCGCTCATCCATGTTGCGTGTGATATGGCTACTCACCCCTACAAGATATGCTGCCAGTTCATCTTTGAAAGTTGCCAACAGGTCTCCATCTCCATACCATAGGAAATGGATTTGGCCTGTCTTGATTGTTCCTATAATTTTGGTGTGGATGCCTCCCCTATCCATCCAGAATTTTGCACCACTGGCGGCGGCTGCTACGACAGAACTTTCCTCTGTCACCATGGGCACACAATATTCGATGCCATTGATGACAAAATTAGGAGCTACACCTAACGGCAAAGGATAATTGCTTATCGTATTTTCACTAAATCCGTCCAGGATTTTTTGTTGCTCTTCGTTGACTAACAGGTAACTGGCAAGCTCACGTTTTACAGTCTCAGGGTCTTTGAAAAAATTCTCAACGATCCATTTGATCTTACCCACCTTCGACAATTTTGAAAAACCTGATATTGTTTTCTTTCCCATTCTGCTATTTCACTTTCAAAAATGAATGCGCTAATTGTAATCCCCGGATCTGCTGGTCGACATATGAATCCAAAGCTTCCTGGCTTTCACGTGCATATTTTAAAAAAGCACTTGCCTGGCCGTAAATGGATGGCATCATCAGTTTTTGCGTCCAGTAATACCCATCCAGGAAATCTTTAACTCCACCAGATATAATGATCTGTTGACAGATAAATTCATCAGATCCTGCCATGAATAATGTGTTGATCCATGAAACCATTTCACCTGCGCTATGACCTACGTGTGTAATGGACTCATAGGTTTCACGATGCAAATGATTTGAGCGTAATAATTCGAGTTTGCTGAAGTTAGTTCCGCCATGTGCCGCGAGATCAAAGGCTGCAATGGGGAGTTTTAATACAGCAGCGATGCTCTCATACCCCATTCCCTGGCCCACTTCCTTGACAATGACGGGGACGTTTATTTCGGTTAAAAGCTGTTGCAGAGTCTCGATGGGTGGCCGATGGATGATATCACCTTCCGGTTGCAGCCATTCCTGGAGAGGGTTAATGTGCACAATGAGTCCATCAGCCCGCAACTGCTCGATTAAGGTGACGATATCTGAAGTCCTGCCTTCTTCGAGAAGTCGCTCGACCTGCGCAATGCCGAGATTTGCATATAAGGGTAGATCGGGTCCGATGATGTCACGCATATCGAAATCCCGGATCCGGTCAAGATTCTGCAGCAGTGGGCGGCAGGAACCAAGACCCATCCCAAGACCAAACTTTGCTGATGTAGCAGCCAGCCTGCGGTTGATATCGAGAGCAAGCTCCGTTCCACCCGTCATACTGCTGACCCAGAGAGGCGCTTTAAGTTGTTTGCCTAAAAACGTAATGCTGAGGTCGGCACCATCTACAGGATGGCCTGATAGCATGGGCTCATAGCGAAAACGGCTATCGAGACCTGCATTGTCCATATCAGAGGCGAAGGCAAGATCAATATGATCCTGCTTGCGGTCTGTTTGGGTATTTTCTTCCATGCAGCCGCAAAGGTATCTATTATGGTTCTACTGTGGAGGATGGCAATAACACTACCTACAGTGTTGAGAGAGTTGAGCAGGATAGCATTCGGCTATCCACGGTTTAGAAAGTTTAGAAAACTAAACTCTCTAAACTTTTTGCTTTCTTCGAAAGCAATACTTAGGATTCTCAACTCTCCCTCGGAAAGTGAATTGCTTCAACACATACAACCGTCGATATCCCTTTTCTAAACCTACTAAACCGGTTGCTTTCGAAGAAAGCAATGCTCAACCTTCTCAACTCTCCCTCGGAGAGTGAATTGAAGCAGCACATGAAACTGTAGACTACACAGACTGGATCAGTTACTATTTACCTCTCTTAAAGATATATCGTGT
Organism: Chitinophagales bacterium; assembly: GCA_038203125.1. Classification (GTDB taxonomy): domain Bacteria; phylum Bacteroidota; class Bacteroidia; order Chitinophagales; family Saprospiraceae; genus Opimibacter. Next base: position 1,723 of record JBBREG010000260.1, on the reverse strand, counting down.
GGTAAAGATCCCTTCGCCATCCTGGGTACCGGCATCAGCTTCTACACCTGAAGAGACAAAAGCAAGTTCCCATCCGCCTTGAGACATCTCATTAAGTTTGGCAGAGATCATCGCGTCATTGGAAGCTATATTTTGAAAATTGATCCCTCCCAGGCTGTAGAAGTTGAGCAGCTTGGTTTCTTCAAAATTTTCAATTTTCAATTCTTTTCTTTTGACAGTATTCATCTGGCTGGTTTTACCATCCGTACGCTCAGTGGTAAAATTGGCGGTGTTGAGGTCTTCTTTATTGGCAAGCATCCGTGAGCGTCCAAGTCCGGCAGGTACAATGGATTCAATTGTAGTGATCACAGAATACTCTACCTGGGCAGACAGCTGGAAAAATCCAAGAAGAAAAAAGGCAAGGGCGGTGATTGTATTTTTCATGTTTTTGTTTGATTTGACAGCAAAGCTAACAGAGGCATTGATGTCACGCAGAATTTTAAGTGAAGTTTAATTGGTTGTTAAGAAAATGTTTATTTACGCAGGCGAAATTGAAGTTGGCACACTTCAAGAAAATCTTGACAGATTAGAAGCCGAAAAAAGGAGATATTAGAGCTTGGCTTAAAACTAATGGAGGCATGCGCAGGAGCATCGTTTATTTTAGACCTGTTTCATTTTGAGAGGATAAAAAAAGCTCTCTCGATAAATCGAGGCTTTGGGAATGTACATCGTAGCAACAATAGATTTGTGCTGTAGCTTTAATAAGAATACAACTTGACAGTGCTTATTAGAATTTTTCAGCCACAAACCTACCATCTGAAATCGTAAAACGATCAGGAATTGTTGCATCTTCCTTTGGAAAGATAAAACCTGGGGATGTAATAAAATTAATGTTAAATGATCCAGTAACTTTTCGACTTGATACATTTTCAAGTACTACATAGCTTTCCATGTTACCACCAATTGTATCGACTACATATTTTTCAGCTAATGCATCCAAATCATATAAAATTATAAAATCACTTGTGAAGGTATCAATACGAAAAGGGAATTCAGTATGATAAGTTAAAACAGTTGTATCCTCAGATTTAAGTATATTTTGAATATCGATTTGGTGTATAAATCCATTATCACTATAATGTGTTAGTACAATATCAACAGAATTTAATCTATCCCCTTCCTTAAAATTGGCTACGAATTTTATTTCATTAGGGTCATATGATGCAGATGCAGTCCCAAATCCTTTTTTTAGATCATCTGCATTACATCCTGAAATTACCCCAAGTATTATAAAGAATAATACTTGGGGATATATAAATATTTGCTTCATAATATGCTTTTAGTTAATTAGCTAGTATTGCCTGGACTGTTTTAACTTCATCATTAACTCTGAATGAATATACAAACAATCCATTTAAAGTTGTGCATTCAGAATCAACAAAAGTATGAGTTCCTTTTCCATAGAAATCTTCGTGTAATTTAGAAGTTCTACCTTGGGTATCAACTCTTGATATCGTGACCTTACTATCACTTTCCAACTTGAAAGATACATTTATTTCTCCTTTAGCCGGATTGGGGTAGGTATTCAAAACAGTTAAATCCTCATCTTCGATAGGACTATAGTTAACATCTTCATTCACAAGTGGATTAAACTGGTTATAGTTATGAATAAGAAAAACATCAGTATCTACTTCCGAATTACTGCAAGTAACTATTAATTTTAGATAAGCTTTCTTAATTCCTG
>JBBREG010000259.1:0-4962 GCA_038203125.1 Chitinophagales bacterium | reverse complement strand
GGGACAAGAGACATATTTTCTACCGGATCCCATGCCCAATACCCACCAAAACTCAGTGCTTCATAAGCCCATGCTCCTCCCATCAAAATTCCCGTCCCCAATATTCCAGCACAAAATAAAGTCCAGGGCATGACAGGCTTTAACCAGGCAGTATGATCCTTTGTCCACAAGCCTGCCATCGCAAAACAAAAAGGAATTGTCACAGAAGCAAATCCAAGAAACAGCGTTGGAGGATGTATGGTCATCCAGTAATTCTGCAGTAATGGATTGAGTCCATTCCCCTGGATCATCGGAAGGTAATTCGGATTAGAAAAGATGGGTGCATCTAGTGTCTCACGCAGCAGTAAAAAGGGGCTGCTCCCCATCCTGAAATCATCAGCGAAATGGACACCCGCAATCATCGACACGAGAACGACTTGCACCACACTAAGCCATGTCATCACACCGGGTTCCCATTTTTTGGCGGTGAGCATCACTACACTACCCAACACAACGTGCCAGAACATCCATAAGAGGAAGCTGCCTTCCTGTCCTTCCCAGAAAGCTGAGAAGATATATTTTAAGGGCAGATCAGAAGAAACGTGATCCCATACATACCGGTATTCATAATACTGACTCAGCATCAGATAGAAGATCATACCGATGACTGCAAAAATCGAGAGGCCATGCAGGATGAAGGATATGCGGCTCAGGCGAAGCCAGGATATATCCAGGGGTAACAACGTTGCTTTTCGGTAAGAAAAGATCGCGAGCAGGGCAGTAACAAAAGCACTTAAGATGAAAAAATGGCCAAGCCGGCCTGGAAGGAGGTGTTCTCCAATATATTCTATGTCCTGCATGGGTAATTACATATTGCTCCTGACGAGCACCTCTTCGTTTTTATATTTCGAAGGGCATTTCATCAGAATGCTTGAAGCCACAAAACCCTCACCAACGAAAGAGCCAGTGGCGACAATTTGCTCGCTGAGTTCAAAATCCTGTGGTTTGGAGGCATGAAGAGTGACCTGGTGTTCTTCGCCATCCTGATCCTTCATGTAGAAGGTGAAAAGGTTAGCATCTTTCTCAGCATCGTAATACATTGGCTTATCCTTGGCAAGGACGCCGACGACTTTGGCAGGCTCACCTGATTTTCGAACTTCAGAAAAGGAGCTATAGGTGCTCATATCCCTGGATGCGGAGATTAGCATGAGGACACCTGCGCCCATCAGTGCAATAATAATAAGAGGCATTACTTTCATCTCGGATCTGTATGATTTCAGGAGTTGCCCCCCGGTACTAAATCTTTGTGCAAATTTACAGCAAAATAGCCGTTATCAATTGCCATAATTGTAACGAATTACCCTCACGAAAAGTGCCTCATAAGACACTATGAAAGAAGTTGTTAGCTTAAAAAATGCTGGTATTTACCAGGAAGGGGTCAAAGTCCTCAGTGATGTCAATCTGTCGGTCAGCCAGGCAGAATTTGTGTATCTGATTGGGAAAACCGGTAGCGGAAAAAGCTCCCTGATGCGGACATTGTGGGGAGATTTGCCTCTAAAAGAAGGGGATGGCCAGGTAGCGGATATTTCCCTTGTCAACATCCAGCCTGCCTCCATACCTAACCTCCGACGGCGTGTTGGAATGGTTTTTCAGGATTTTCAGTTGTTTCCTCAATGGTCAGTTGACGAAAACTTAAGGTTTGTGCTTGATGCCACAGGTATCACCGACAGATCCGAACAGGACAAGATCATTTCCGAAGTTTGCTCGGATGTTCATCTGACAGATCAGGTGAAAAGACCGGTGCATCAATTATCCGGCGGCGAACAGCAGCGAGCTGTCATCGCCCGTGCGGTCCTCAACAAACCACAGATCCTCCTTGCCGACGAGCCAACCGGTCACCTTGATCCCGAGACGGCAGATTCGATTCTCCAACTGATCCGTAAACTCGCTGTCGAATACCATACAGCTATCCTGATGGCCACACATAATGTCACGCTTATTGAACGTTTTCCGGGCAGAGTGTATAAGGTGGAGAAGGGTAGGGTGCATGAGATGGATTAAACTAAAAACTAAAAACTAAAAACTAAAAGATAAAAGATAAAAGATAAGCTGTCTCCAGGTTAATAAGGGACTAACGTTAGAGTGCCTACAGGAGAATATCTCAAGCCATAAATTAAATGGTCTCAAGGATCAGACACAAATTATAGTTAGGTTTATCATATCTACTGAATTCAGTTTTTTCATAAAATTTTGATAATATTTAGGCGCTGGAATAATTGCTTACCCGTATTATTTATAAAAGTTTTTGAATGTGGAAATTTTAAATCCAAAATCTAAATTCCAAAATCCAAAATCCAAAATAGACCTTTCTTCCCTTCTTCCTTTACTCCTCAAGATCATATGAATAATGATCAATCTCCTCATCAGTAAAATCTTCAAGGTTCCTGTCCGTAAAAACTTCAAACGGTGTCATCTCCGGAACAAACGTTTTAAAATCTTCATGAAGTGTGTTGAGCATCGCGATCAATTCAGGTTGTGGGAAGCAATCGGTTTTATCCTTCCGGTAGTTCACGTGTGTCCAGATGCCGGGAGATGCATTCAGTGCATTGGTATTGATGCCAAACCACTCGCGGTCGTATTGGACATCATCAATCGGGATGTGAAAGAAATACGCCATTGACAAAATGATAGTCTTTGTAGCTTCAAGCTGTGCATCAGAATATTTTTGAAAATACTGATATCCTCTCCAGGGTGTTCCAAGATCCGTTACCTGGTCTTCAGGTACGTTTTTATTATTTACGACTGTCGTAAAGGTGCCATCATCCTGCTTCGTGAGTGGACCATAGGAACAAATTTCAATGCCGATCGATGTCTTATTGAGTGATGCCCGCAGATCAGCATTGATATTACTATTGGTTTTACTTAACCCAAGATGATACGCCCAGAGGTATTCAGGGAAAGCACGGAATACCGCACCATCAAATTTATTTTCTTCATCCCCTGCATTACGTCCGATGACAAATGCAGTGGCCACACGCTGTGTATCTTTTTCCCACCATCCAATTGTATAATCGGGTCTCGGTCCTCCGGCAGAATGGTGAAGGATAATTTGTTTTTTAAAATGCAACTCAGAAATATACTCGGCATCGGTTAAAAAGAATTTTGAGGATTTGGGAAAGAAGGTATATCCCGATTCAAGCAATCCTCTCCAGGTATCTTTGCCAACAATTGCATCAGGTGAAAAAGATTTTTTTCGTTGAAAGGCTTTTACGGCATCCTTTGTTTCTGCATCAAATTTTCCATTTTCAGGGACATCCATTCCAGCTTCGCGTAAGAGTGCCTGAAGGAAGTAGACATCCGGACCTGTGTCGTGTAATCGAAGTGTTCTCATGATGATACGAGTTGGTGTGATTCTAAAGATACAAAGACTCCCCATCTGCACATGCAGCTATTTCATTCAGATTTTGGGGTGTTAATAACTATCTGGGGCCATTGACAATCAATCCGTTAAGCTCTAGTGGCACTACTAGTAGTGCCACAGGTGTTTTCCGGGGGGGGTGAGAAGGTATTTCTGCTTTTTTCCTTTCAATCATTAACCCTCTCCGGTCACTCGGTTTAGATGGTCGCTACGTATCCAACCAAATACTTTTAAGTCGTTGTTCTGAAATGATACTTCAGTGATACACAACTAAATCATTCAACCACATTTAAAACCCCAACTAAAATGATATTTTCAAGAATTCTTTTTTTGCTCGCAGTTGCAGCATTAAGTTTTACGTCTTGCAGTAAAGACGACAAAGTAAAAGGCATCACAAGTACCTGGGAAGGTAGCTGGGGCTTCGGAACAGATACACCAACCTATAGTGAAAAATGGGTGATGGAGAAAAACGGTGATATGACCGTCTATGATGATGATGGCGATATTTATGCAACAGGCCATTTCACACTTGATAGCATCAATTTCGAAGCTGAATACACACCCGTCGGTAAGGAATACAGCTATTTATTCTCCGGGCTATATGGTGAAGCCCTCAATGAGATCATTGGCAACTGGGGAGAAGCACCCAGCTCTACAGATGGTGGCACATTCGAGATGTATAAAAACTAATCCCAGCAGATTTTCAAGATGACGTGATGTATCCGGTAGGTTATAGAGGCGTGATACATCGCGTCTCTCTATCCCACCGGATACATTTTTCATTTACACACCCGTATATCCGGAAGGCGTCAGTTGCAATAATTCAGCCTTGATCCGGTCTTCAACATTCAACTGCTGAATAAATACATGGATCGTTTCTTTATTGATCTTATCCTTGCCTCTCGTAAGATCTTTTAATAGTTCATAAGGATTAGCTATGCCTTCCCTCCGGAGTATTGTTTGTATCGCTTCTGCAAGTACGGTCCAGTTTGCATCAAGGTCCTGCGCGATTACTTCTTCATTTGCAGATATTTTTTTCAGCCCTTTCTGAAGTGATCCTAATGCAAGGTATGTATGAGCAATCGGAACGCCAATATTGCGGAGCACCGTGCTATCCGTCAGATCTCTTTGTAATCGGCTGACAGGTAATTTATCTGCAAGGTGTCCAAAGATTGCATTCGCATAACCCAGGTTGCCCTCTGCATTTTCAAAGTCTATCGGATTTACTTTATGTGGCATCGCGGAAGAGCCTACTTCATCCGGATCGGCTTTCTGACGCAGGTAATTCATTGAAATATAACTCCAGACATCCCGGCAATAATCAATGAGGATCGTATTCAGTCGCATCGTCACATGACATAATGCAGCAATCTGGTCGTAATGCTCGATTTGTGTTGTGTATCGGTAACGTTCAAGGTTTAGATATTTGTTTGTAAAATGATCTGCCCACTCAACCCAGTTGACATCCGGAAAGGAAACATGGTGTGCATTAAAATTACCTGTGGCCCCACCAAATTTTACTTTCAACTCTGTTTTTTCCAGTTGTGCGATTTGATAATCTAAAC
>JBBREG010000258.1:0-4978 GCA_038203125.1 Chitinophagales bacterium | reverse complement strand
AATCATTTTCAGATCGCTCGGCGGATGTGTTGAAAGACCTGCAGGAGATATCTATGAAAAATGAAAACACGTTTGCCGCATTAATGGAAGCTGTGAAATCATGTTCGTTAGGTCAGATCACGCATGCTTTGTACGAGGTAGGTGGACAGTACAGGAGAAATATGTAGTAAAAAAAATGTGCTCTTGAGATAATCGAACGCACATTTTTAATCTTTCAAAGTTCAATTATTGTTTTTCGAAACTCGAAAATATCGTCGCAGAGGTTTGAAAGATGATACCCTGCTCATCCAGGCTAAAATCCACATCCTGCTTCAATCGGAGTTTTGTTTTACTCAATTCGAGGATTTCTGATTCTGTCGTTTGACCTGAAAATGTTTGTGTTAGGATATTACCTTCGATGACCCATGTTCCGGTGCCGGGAAAAGCATCAATTGTTTCTTCATTGGTTGTAGGTGTACCAGGTGTTTCAATAGTTGTCCGAACAACATATGACCCTTCAGACGTAAATTCATTTGGATTCTCAGTAAATGTTGTTGTCGTATTATACGTAATTCCTTCCGACGAATAATCTGTGGTTAAAGGAAGCCCTTGAAATGTAATGGTGGATACCCCGTTTTCTGAATGGATATCTGTCATCCGCCAGTTGCCGGGCAGATTGTCAGCAGATATGCCATCATCATCTTTATCGCAAGCGGTAAAAACTAATGGTATGATGCATAACAAAATAAATTTTAAATAGAATTTCATTTGGTTGTTTTATGTAAGGTTAAAAATATATTCGTGTTCTATCATCCAGCCTTCATAACAATGTCCAGGGTAGAACGATAGCCAATAATTTTAGTTGCGTATATTCATGGCTTCCCATTTCAAATAAACTAAGAGATATGCCATCCTATTTTTTATTCATTGCACTCTTCCTGTTTGCTTGCAATTACTCTAAACCATCTCAAACCTCTGCTAACACACCAGCAGAAACTGTAGACGGACAAGATACAACCTCAGGACTTCCACTACATCAGATCAGGCTTCCACCCGGCTTTGAAATAAGTGTGTATGCAGGTGATGTTGCAAATGCCAGGTCACTCGCCGTCAGTCCATCCGGAAAACTATTCGTCAGCTCAAAGGAAGCCGGCAATGTCTATGTTGTCGAGGATACAAATAAAGATAACCGAACCGATAAAAAATGGACCATCGTATCCTCAGGTATGAAACAACCGAACGGTGTGGCATTGAAGGATGGAGACCTGTATGTCGCTGAGATCAGCAAAGTCTGGAAATTTCCAAAGGTTGAATCTAATCTTGATAATCCTGTAAAGGAGTTGTTTTTTGATCAATATCCGAACAAAGAACATCATGGATGGAAGTACATTTCATTTGGACCTGACGGTCATTTGTATGTGCCGGTGGGCGCCCCCTGCAATATATGTGAATCGAAAGAGGAAGTATTCGCTAGTATTACCCGACTCAACATGACCACCAAACAAATGGACGTCGTACAGCATGGGATTCGGAACACGGTCGGGTTTGCATGGCATCCCACCACCAAAGAATTGTGGTTTACCGACAATGGAGGTGACTGGCTGGGAGATGATGCTCCTGCCTGTGAATTAAACTATGCACCCCGTGAAGACATGAATTTTGGATTTCCATATTGCCACGCAGGGGATATGCCCGACCCTAAATTAGGGAAAGACAAAAATTGCGCTGACTTTATACCACCAGCCCAGAAATTGGGTCCGCATGTGTCGCCGTTAGGTATGCAATTTTATACCGGAGATATGTTTCCTGCACAGTACAAGGATTACATTTTCATTGCTGAACATGGATCATGGAACCGGTCAACACCGATCGGGTACAGAGTGATGATGGTGAAACTGGAAGGTAACAAGGCAGTTTCTTATGAACCATTTGCTGAGGGATGGCTTCAGGGTGGGGAAGCGTGGGGACGACCGGTAGATATCGAATTACTCGCTGATGGATCCATGCTCGTTTCGGATGATATGGCTGGAGTAGTCTATCGGATTAGTTATAAAGGTTAAATTGATAAGAAGAGCAAGGGGATTCCTTTCCTATAGGTCGCCTAACTGAGGTCGAATGATAATTTCTTCGACCACGGAAGCCGGGCTCATGCGAAGGATGGATAGCACCGCTTCAGCAACATCTTCAGGTTTCATCAATCTGTCCAGTGGAAAATCTGCCTCGCCCCATGATGCAGTCCAGGTGGCTCCAGGCATGATGGCGGTGACTTTGATGCCATGAGGTTTCATTTCTTCTCTCAGGACTTTGTTGAAGCCCAGCATTCCAAATTTGCTGATCGTATACGATCCACCGTTGGGGTATGACATAAAACTGGCAATAGAACACATATTGATTATTGTGCCTTTCCGGCGATCCATCATTCCCGGTAGCAGAACTCGGGTAAGATGATATGCGCTGTAAAGATTCGTTTCGATCATTTCTTCCAAAGCCCCATCTGGTTCGTTGGTGACTGAGCCAGGAAGAAACAAACCTACATTATTAACAAGCAAATCAACCAGAGCCCATTTATCAAGGATAGTACGCCCATATGCCTGCGTTTGATCTTTTTTACTAAAATCAACCTGATGAATTAAGCATTCACGGTCAGGATATGCAGCTTGATATTGACTTTGCAGGGTTCGGAGGTCATCTATATTCCTGGAGGAAAGGGCAACATTCCAACCTTCCTGCAATAATGACGTTACAATGGCTGATCCTATTCCTTTTGATGATCCCGTGACGACAGCATTCATATTCATAAACATATCCATTTTTTCAATGGTTTGGATAATACCATTTGTCCGGAAGGTCCTTGGTGAAGCTTTTACCGATAAAAACTACTTTTACCTTTCACTTGCTAACCATTGAAGAAACAAAATTTTATCCACCACTTCGGACAGTTTTTAACCTGGATGCTCCAGGTGTTCTCCAAGCCGGAGAAGGTGAGTATGTACTGGAAGGAAACAATGCGCCAGATGAATGATATCGGCATTGGATCCCTGATCATCGTGATCCTGATCTCCACATTTATGGGCGCGGTAATGGCAGTGCAGATCAGTTATCAGCTTGGGGGGCAGCTCATCCCTAAGTATTATGTGGGATACCTGGTCCGCGATATTACAATTATCGAGTTGGCCCCAACTATTACCTGTCTTGTACTGGCCGGAAAAGTTGGCTCCAATATGGCCGCTGAGATTGGGGGTATGCGCCAAAAAGAACACATTGACGCCATGGAAATCATGGGGGTCAATACCTCAGCGTACCTGGTCATGCCTAAGATCATTGCAGCCCTTTGCGTTGTACCACTGCTGGTGGCTGTAGCCGCATTGGTTAGTATCATGGGTGCATTCCTTGCAAGTGTTCCAACTGGTTTATTTACCGCATCTGAATATATTGAAGGGATCAGGACTTTTTTCGAACCCTGGAATGTATTTATGATGTTTGTCAAAGCCTGCGTATTCGGAGTCATCTTGGCTTCCATTTCCTGTTACCAGGGATATTTTGTTACGGGGGGAAGTATTGAATTAGGAAAGGCTAGTACAGCCGCTGTAGTGATGAGCAATATTGCCATCCTCATCGCGGATTTTCTCATCGCGGTATTGTTGACATCATGATCAAAGCAGAGAATATTCATAAATCATTTGGCGATCAGGAGGTCCTGAAGGACGTCAATTGCACGTTTGAATCAGGGAAGACCAACCTGATTATCGGTCGAAGTGGTGCGGGTAAAACTGTACTTTTAAAAATACTGGTTGGCTTATATCCACCAACGTCGGGAGACGTTTGGTATGATGACGTAAATTTTACCTCGCTTGACAAACAGAGCGTTCGTGAAATACGAATGAAATTGGGTATGCTGTTCCAGGGTAATGCACTTTTTGATTCCATGACAATTGAAGAAAACATCCGTTTTCCAATGGATATGTTTACCCATAAAACTGCGAAAGAAAAGCTTGACAGGGTTAACTACTGCCTGGAGCGTGTCAATCTGCCCGGAGTCAATAAAAAATATCCATCCCAATTAAGTGGTGGTATGCAAAAGCGTGTGGGTATCGCACGGGCTTTGGTACTAGAACCAAAATATCTTTTTTGTGATGAGCCCAATTCAGGTCTCGATCCCAAGACCAGTCTGGTGATCGATGAGCTGATCCATGATATTACGGTTGAAAAAAATATCACCACCATCATTAATACACATGACATGAATTCGGTCATGGAAATTGGAGATAATATCATACTGATTCATGAAGGCCAGCTCGCATGGGAGGGAAATAAGGATGAAGTCCTGACGTCCCAAAACGAAATCCTGCAGAGCTTTGTGTTTGCTTCACCTTTCCTGCAAAAGGTCAGGGATCTTCACGCGGATTGACAATAGTAAGAGTGCCCGGGGAGGGACTCGAACCCTCACATCCTATTGGACACATGCCCCTCAAACATGCCTGTCTACCAATTTCAGCACCCGGGCGGGTGGGACGCGAAGATAAACGAAAAGATAAAATCTCAAAACTTATCTCTGGTGTCACCCCCCCGCAGCGAACCATAAAAAAAATAATTTTTTGTAGAAATCATATTAAATTTTACCTGAATATATAATGCATTAAAAAAAGCTATTATATGATGGATTCCGACTTTTTACAACCGGATTACTTTTTAACCTGTCATAATTGAAGACACTTTAGCCTTAATCATATTGCATATTCTGATATCTTTAGCTTTCCGACGATCAGGACAACCATTAAAGTTTTTTCTATATATAGAAACTAATCATGGGTGAGGATCGTTACCTAAGCATACAAATGACATCTCCGGAGTATTGACTCTGAAGCATAAAAATGTAGTTTTCTTATTTTGAGACCTTAGTCGAAAAAGCCTGACCAAATGTGTGTTCGGGCTTTTCGACATTTAGAGGGATAGTTTAAAACTAAAAACTAAAAACTAAAAGTTATAAAGTCAAAGGAAA
>JBBREG010000257.1:0-5039 GCA_038203125.1 Chitinophagales bacterium | reverse complement strand
CACCCCAATCATCAATGATAATAAATCCTCCTTTGGAAAGCTTTGGATAGAGGTTATCCAGTCCATCCATGGTAGATTCGTACATATCTCCATCCAACCGCACCAGCGCCAATTTGTCGATAGTTGCAACGGGCAGCGTATCTTTAAACCAGCCTTTCAGGAAACGGACCTGATCATCCAGTAACCCATATTTTATAAAGTTTGCCTTAACCTTTTCCAGGGATATGGCTAATTCTTTCTGTTCGAAGTGAGTGTCTCCCAAATCTTTTTCGTATTTCGCATGATCTGGTTTTGGAAGTCCTTCAAATGAATCCGCCAACCATACCTTGCGGTCTTTTTCATTATACATCTTCAGTAAGGCTCTCATAAAAATACACGCCCCACCTCTCCAAACCCCTGTCTCAATCAAATCTCCCGGGATCCGCTCGGCTTGGATTATCGAAATACAATATTCGATATTATCCATTCTCTTAAGGCCAATCATGGTGTCTGCATAAACAGGCCAATCCCTTCCTTCAATTCGACGCTGGAGGTTCGGTTCGATACGCCAACAGATGGACAGTCCCTGCCTTTTAAGAAAGGAATTTACCTTCTGTGCTAGTTTTACTTTCCAACCTCCATTCTCATAGATAGGTTTATATTGAACATATTCAGCATGATGAAAATCGATCAGGACTTTCTTTAATAAGTCTATGTATTCTGTATTTAGCATTGCACTTGTATCTGTATTACTTTTAATTGTTTATTTAGTGCAGCAAGGCTTCGCCTTCTGATGAGTCGCAGCACTCTCAGCCAACTGATTTTTGATATACGATTTTGGATTTTTGATTCTTACTAAAATCCAATAATTCGTACTTATTTTCCAACCTCCACAAACCTTGCGCACCATGCGCTTTCCCTATTCTTTAAAGTGGTCGTCGGTCTATTACGCACCCCTATTTAAAATTCCGGGCCTGTCCTGCAACACATTCAATTACCTGCAAACCAAACTTTTTTGCTCTCCTGCATCAGTTCTAAAATGAAATGGCGGAATCTCCGGCTCGCTACGTTCTGCTCCATGCTCCACGCCTTCCGAACCATCACCACGCCAGCTCCAGCATTTCTTTTTCAATTGTAATCACCATCTGAATCCCAAGACTTTCCAGGGCCACGGTAACTTCATGTTTAGATTTATGTGACATGATCGTACCTTCCATGCCTGCCAATTGGCCGTAAGCAAGGACTACACGATCACCAATATTCATAGAAAGTGTTTCGGTCCGGACGATGAGATCCGTACCACTGATTTTTTGTAACCACTGGATTTCCCTTTCGCTGACAATACATTCTTGTCGTGCAGTTTTTAAAAAGCCCTGCACGTAGGGAAGTGCGAGAACATCATTTCTCCTGAAAGGATCAAGCCGCACAAATGTGTAGCATGTAATGAGAGGTAATTCATACACTTTCACCTTACGATTGTATCTCGCTGTCCGCTTGCGAAGTGGCACAAATGCTTCCATGCCCATGACCATCAATCTGTCACGAACGAATTTTTCACATTTGGTTTTTGTCCGGAGCACGTACCAGGGCGTTGAGGTTTGATCCTTTTGCGCACGGGGCAGTGGTGCTGGCATTACGCGTCCTTCGACCATAGCAGGAGTGGTTGTGGATCAAATTGCTTCCAGTCAATATTCGGGACTTCTTCTACCCGATAGATAATGTATCGGATTTTACGGTTGATCAGCGCCTCAGCTTTGTGGATCAGGCGGATCAGATAGTTTTCATCTATATCCCCTGTCAGCATGAGATCAATGACCGGGCTGTCAATCCCTTTTGAAAACTGACCTATAATATATACATCGCGGATCTCTCCCAGTCGTTCAATGACAGTATCTATAATCGTATCAAACCCAAGATACTTGATCAGGATATTGTGCACCTCATTGTACAAGGGGTGATCAGTATTGGCCTGGAAGTATTTTTTATTGCCTTCGGTGTAGGATTTGAGCATGCCAGCTTTTTCGAACCTATTGAGTTCCAACCGAATAGAATTGGTAGAATCCCCAAATTCAGTTTCCAGACCACGTAGGTAGGATCGGGAGCGGCTGTTGAGGAAAAACTTCAACAAAAGCTTAATCCGCATCTTTGAAGAGATCAGAGTTTCAATCATATTGCCATGAAGATTGAGTAACAAAAGTACTCGAAAATAGGGTGTTTCTCCTTACCGGTCAATAGGAGACCCAATTCGCGTATGAATACCAAAGAATGTGCCTGAAAAAGGTGCTATCAGGACTTGGCCCCAAGTGTGGTCCAATCCATCTGTCGATACGACTCTATTACCAATGCCGCCGCAATGCCAAACAAGAAAGCTGCCAGGGTCACTGCCAGCACGATAATGGATCTTCGGGGCCGGAGTTTATACAACGGCTCTTCCGCCTGTTCGATGACATGTAAGGTGGACACATTGATCTCCAGAGCAGCATTATAAAACTTGAGCTTTTCCAGGTCGTAGCTGATCTGGTCGGAAGAACGTTCATACTTCGATTGCAACATCTCGACTTTGCCCCTGTTGGCATTGAACCTGGGAAGACTGAACATCACACTGGTATCGGTACTGTTGAGAAGTTTTAGCTCCCGGTCATAACCAGCAATTTTAGCTTCCAGGATGGGGATCGTATCCCGCATTTTCGGACTGAGTTTTCCTGCTTTAAGCGATTCCAGGGTTGCCCGCTCGCGTTCTACACTATTGGTGATTTCTGTTAATCTGGCTGCCAGGTATTCGGACTGGCCTTCCGGATCATAGATTCCGGTCCGGCTTCGATAAAGCGTAAGACTATCCAGGGTTTTTTGAACAATCAGTTCTTTCGTATGGATAGCACGTGCATAACTGGAAGACAAAGCTGTCTGGCTGTTCTGAATGATAGCTTTTACCCGGAGATCGATGAGATTTCGTGCAAAGTTGGCCATAGCGGCTGCCCGTACGGGATCACGGTCTTCGACTGTAAGTTCGAGAGCGTCCTGTTTGGTGAGGAGGATATTATAATTCTCGCGAAACGCTTTCCTCATATTGAAGTGCGCTCTTTGCGTGCCTTTCTTGACTTTATAGACCTTCCACAGGTCAAAAGAGTTGATCACAGAGTCAATGACTTCATGTGAATTTCCAACCGTCAGGATGCGGTCGATATCTTCACCGCTACCATAGTAATACATCTCCTGAGTGGAGTTTCCGAAGATCTTTTCAGGCTTAAAGAGATCCTGGCTCGCAGCATAGAATACAGTTTTTCCCTGGTAGTAGTTTTTCATCAAGAGTGAAAAAAGGATACTCAGAATAAAGACTGAAGCTGTAAAAAGAAGTATACGACGACGCCAGGGGTACAGAGTCCCCAGGATGGGCATTAAGGTGTCACGGGTCGTCGCCATTCGTAGCTAATTCTAATTTGGGGCGTAAAAGTAAGCAATTGGGAGGGATCATGCTTTGACCTACTTTCATCCTCCTTGTCCTTCAGATCGACCAGGAGGAAAGGATGATGGGTGAAAGGATAATGGGTGAAAGGGTTTGGTAACCTTTACGTGGCGGAGGCTAACATAAGAAAAAAGAATGCCACATTACTAATCTAAAACGCTGTGCATCAACACCTTATGACAGTGTGGCACATCTAGGTATGCCACACTGTCATAAATACTTGACCATCAGCTTCTTACGTGATATTTGAAGCCTCAATGTCCATCGCCATGATTCGTTTTTAATTTCTCATTCCCTTGATCCCATACCCTTACTTTGTGCCCTCTACCGACTCCATCATGTTACGAGAATTTTGGATTTATGTATGCTTCCTTTCCCTGACGATTTCTAGCTGTACCCAACAACCTATGGACTCCTTTCCCGTGCATGATCCACGCCTCTTGTGGCAAGGCAGATTTTCTGAAGACAATGGTGGTAATAAACTACTCATTGGCAGTGGTTCCGGATTACGCTTTCGGGTGTATAAAAACAAATGCAGGGTATGGATGCAGAATCTGGCAACTGAAGGTGATTACAACTACATCTCCATGGTCATCGATGGAGAACATCAGCAGCGTATTCCGATCAAATATGATACACTTACGCCAGTAGAGATTTTTTTTCAAAGCAATTCAGAATTTCACGACGTCGAGATTTATAAAGAGACCGAACCGTCCTGTGGCTACATCCGCATCAGCAGTGTTGAAGGGGAGGGCATGGGCGAATTTCCTTCTGGCCCGGGAAAGAATATTGAGTTTATTGGAAATAGTATAACGGCCGGTATGTCAGCAGATCCTTCCATCGTCCGTTGTGAAACCGGCACGTGGTACGATCAGCACAATGCATACGATTCTTACGGACCGAGGGTTGCACGAACTCTTAAGTTGAACTATATGATCTCGGCAGTCTCCGGCATGGGTGTATATCGCAACTGGAATACAGATGCACCGGTGATGGGTGATGTATATGAATCAACATTTCTCACAAATTCACCCGACGATCCGAAATGGAATTTTAATGCCTGGACTGCAGACATCGTTACGATTTGTCTTGGCACCAATGACATGTCAGATGGCGATGGTGTGACACCACGACTGCCTTTCAACTCATCACAATTTATAATACGGTACGTTGATTTGCTCAAAATGATTCATCAGCATTATCCTGAAGCTACCTTTGTTCTATTGCAGGTCACAACATCGGAGACTGATAAGATGCATGTGTTAGAAAGGTGTCATGTGGAAATAAAACAAAAAGCTGAGTCAGAAATTGCAGGTCTAAAACCCATTGTAGTATTTACGTTTAGTCCACTGTCACTAGATGGATGTGGTGGACATCCCGGCCTGGCTGAACACGAACAAATGGCGAAAGAACTAATTCCTATTATTCAAAAACTATTATAGAAAAAAATCGCATCATTAGAAAAGCAAATCAATCATGGGATCCTTTTATCATAATGTTTATTTCTGGTTACAGAACCCTGAAAACCCCTCCGATAGAAACTTCTTTGAAGCATCTTTGAAAAAACTTCTCGCGAATTCAACGTATGTAAAATCAT